>JAPPKP010000375.1 GCA_028819955.1 Rhodospirillaceae bacterium
CCTCCCCCGACGGGCGCACATGCACGTCGAGCCGATCCTTCGCCACATCGATGCCTACGAACATCTGTTCCATCACCCTTCCTTGCGAATGCGGTCTCGCCGAGCGGACCAAGCGACTGTTCGGGTTCACAGGAACAGCGGACGGGGAGCCATGCTCACCCACGGTCTTCGAGACCAATGGTGGTTCGGTCTCCCGCCCGCGCCCAACGCCGCCACAATAAACCCGACGGCCAGGGAATGAGATACAAGATACAAGATACAAGGGAATGAGATACAAGATACAAGATACAAGGTGGGGGCATCCGGGCCGCACTGAATGCAAACAGGAGACCGTGCGGCGACCGCGTCCGATCGGATGATACTTTGGTGAGGTCCGCTACGACCTGAGATACGCCTCCGCGAGGGTACACGCGAGCTCGGCCACCTCGGACGCCAGGCTCTGCGCGCTCGCGGTTTCCGAGCGTGTGTGGACCCAACCCAAGTAGCTGAAAGCGCGCACGAGCTCGAAGAGCGGCATGTGGGCGAGTTCCTCGTCCGGCAGGTCGCGCGCGCCGCGGTAGCCTTCGACGACGCCTGCGCGGATCGCCTCGGCAACGTCGCTGCCGTGATAGATGGTCCAGACCGTCGCCAGGTCGAAGAGGTGCCAGCCGAAGCCGCAATCGTCGAAATCGAGGGGGATCACCCGGTCGCCGTCGAGCAGCATGTTGTCGAGGTTGAAGTCGGCGTGAATCAGGCCGTAGCGCCGGGGCGAGCGGCCATATGCCGTGAGCGCTTCGCCTGCCCTTGCGCGGGCACGCTCGATCAGCCGGCGTTCCTCGGCACCCAATACGGCGGCTTCCCAGAACCGGCCCCAGAGAGGGTCCGGGCCGATCAGCCCCTCGCGGTCCCAGGCATGACGGGTGAAGCCGGCCGGCAACGCCCACGCTTCGGTCTGGTTGTGAAGACGGGCGCAGAGCTGGCCGACCCCGACGAAGACCGCGTGCACGTCATGGATTGCCGGGTTGAGCCCGTCCTCCAGGGTGCCGATGGGGATACCCGGCATCCAGGTCAGCATGTCCACCTGGCGCGGCTCCGGCACGCCCCTGCCTTGCACCGTCTCGAACCGCTTACCGCTCGCGCTCGGGATCACCGCCGGCACGTCGACACCCTCGGCGTCCAGCGCATCGATCCAGGCAAGCTCGGAGCGGAGCCCCGCGTCGCTGTGGTAGCCGTGGCGGTGAACGCGGAGCACCGCGTCGCGCCCATCGGCTGCGACCACGCGGAAGACCGCATTCTCGCGGTATTTGACGATCTGGGGCTCGCAATCCCCCACGCCCCAGCGCAGCAGCGCCTCCCGTGCGAGCGCGCGCAGGCGTTCGGCCCGCTTATCGAGCGGCAGGCGATAGAAATCGGTCATCGGCGCGCTGTCACGCGAGCGAATCGAGGGTTTCGTCGAGGGCTGCGAGAAGCTGGTCTGCATCCGCCGCGGAGAATGGCATGGGCGGCCGAATCTTCAGCACATGGTCGTGCCGTCCGGTGCGGCTGATGAGCACGCCCCGCTCGCGCATGCCGTTCACGGCGGCCCTGGCCAGGTCCGGCGCCGGCGTCTCCCTGTCCCCGTCGGCGAAGAACGGAACGCCGGTGAAGAACCCCCGCCCGCGCGGTGCGCCGATCATCGCGTGCTTGTTGCCGAGAGCGAGCAGCCCCTCCTGCAGGTGCGCGCCAACCTTCCGCGCATTCTCCATCAGGCCTTCCTGCTCGATCACCTCCAGCACCGCGTGCCCCACCGCGCAGGACACCGGATTGCCGCCGAAGGTGTTGAAATACATCGCCTTGTCCGCGAAGTCGTCGATCAGGTCCGGCCTAGCGACGACGGCGGCCAGAGGATGGCCGTTGCCGAGCGGCTTGCCCAGGGTAACGAGGTCCGGCACGGCGTCGTAGAGCTGATGCCCCCACATCCCGGCGCCCGTGCGGCCCAGGCCCGGCTGCACCTCGTCCGCGACGTAGAGCCCGCCGGCGTCACGGGTGAGCGCGACGGCCTGCTCGACGTAACCTTCGGGCACCGCCGGCATGCCCTCGGTCGCGAAGATCGTGTCGAAGAAGATCGCGGCGGGCTTCATGCCGGCCTCGGCCATGGAGGCGATGGCGGCCTCCACCTCGGCCACCGCCTCTGCCGGGTCGTCATCGGCCTCCGGCACCCTGATCGTGCGCACCCTGGGGTCGATCCCCTCGGGCATCTCGAACGCGGTGCAGAGCCCGGCGACGACGGCGGAGTTCCCGTGGTAGCAGAAGTCTGTGACGATGACGCCCTCGTTGCCGCTGCAGGCGCGGGCCATTCTGAGCGCGAGCTCGCTGGCTTCGGTCCCGGAGCAGACGAGCGATACGCGGGAGAGCTCGTCCGCGAAGGTTGCCGTCAGCGCCTCTCCATAGTCGAGGATGCGCTCGTCCAGGTAGCGGGTGGAGAGATTGAGCCGACCGGCCTGGTCCGCCAGCGCCTCCACCACATGGGGATGGCAATGGCCGACGTGGGGCACGTTGTTGTAGGCGTCGAGGTAGACCCGCCCGTCGCTGTCCCAAACCCGGGCCCCCTCCCCCTTCACCAGGTGAAGGGGCCGGTCGTAGAAGAGCGGCGCGCCGGCGCCGAGCAGCCGATGCCGCCGATCGAGCAGCGTGTCCTCAGACATGGTCGGGATCCTCGCGTGACGGCCGGTGGAGACTCGGCCGCTATTCAATGGGACGGTTCGCCTTTACCCGCGGGCACGGGCCGGGCTAGAGACATGTCATGAGCATTACGGTCACGGCGCGCGGCTTGGTCAAGGCGTTCGACGGCAAGCCGGTGCTGCGCGGGATCGATCTCGACGTGCCGGAGGGGCGCTCGACCGTGCTTGTCGGGCCCTCGTCGAGCGGCAAGTCCGTATTGCTGAAGTGCCTGCTCGGGCTGATGCCGATGGATGGCGGCAGCGTCCGCTATGGCGACACCGATCTCGCGACTCTCGACAAGAACAGGCTGGAGCGCCTGATGCGCGACGTCGGTGTCCTGTTTCAGCAGAACGCGCTCTTCGACAGCCTCACCGTGTGGGAGAACGTGGCCTTCACCCTGATTCACGGCCAGGGCATGGCGCGGCGGGCCGCCAGGCAGCGGGCGCTGGAGACCATCGCGTCGGTGGGCCTCAAGCCCGACGTCGCCGACCTGTCGCCGGCCGAGCTTTCCGGCGGCATGCAGAAGCGCGTCGCGCTCGGCCGCGCGATCGCCGCCGAACCCCGGTTCCTCGTGCTCGACGACCCGACCGCCGGCCTCGACCCGATCCTGACCGGCACGATCGTCTCGCTCATTCGGGGCGCCATCGAACGTAGCGGCGCGACCGCGCTCACGGTCACGAGCGACATGGGCGTGGCGCGGGAGAGCTTCGACCGGCTCGCCATGCTGCATGACGGAACGATCGTGTGGCAGGGCGCGGCCGACGATATCGACAAGAGCGGCAGCGCCCACCTGGATCAGCTGATCAACCAGCGCGCGGACGGCCCGATCCAGATGCGCATCACCGCCTGAGCGCGCGGCGCCCGCCGGCAAGCGGCCGCCGGATACCCCTCGGGGTCAGCGGATCAGCAGGAAGAGCGCCCCCTCGCCTCGCCGGACGTTCAGCAGGATGGGAGGACCGGTCTCCTCTATCGCCGCCACGATCTCGTCGGGCTCGCGCACTTCGCGCCGGTTGACCTGGACGATGACATCGTCCGCACGCAGGCCGGCCTCCCAGGCAGGCGTGTCCTCCTCGACCTCGATGACGAGCACGCCCTCCACCTCTCCGTGGAGCGGCGAGGAGGGCTCGATCGGACCGAGCACGACGCCTTTCAGCTCCGGGATCTGGCTGCCGGGGCCGAGGGCGACCTTTCCAGCCTCGCCGACCGCGAGATCGATGGTCTTGGCCTCGCCCTCGCGCACGACGGTGAGCCGAACCGCGTCGCCCACCCGCAGCATGCCGACCTTGTTGCGCAGATCGGCAGAGCCCGTGACCGCCTCGCCGTTCATCTCGACGACCACGTCTCCTCGCTGAATTCCAGCCGCCTCCGCTGGCGTGCCAGGCAGCACCTGAGCGACCAGCGCGCCCTTCTGATGGGTGGTGCCGAGCGCCTCGGCGATTTCGGGAGTGAGGTCCTGAATCTGCACGCCGATGCGGCCGCGCTGGATCTCGCCGTGAGTGACCAGCTGGTCCATCACCTGACGCGCCATGTTGATCGGGATCGCGAAGCCGATGCCGATATTGCCGCCACGCCCGGTGAAGATGGCGGTGTTGATGCCGACCAGCTCACCCTCGAGGTTGACGAGCGCACCGCCTGAGTTGCCGACATTGATGGCGGCGTCGGTCTGGATGAAGTCCTGGTAGGAATCGGGACCGAGAGGGAGGATGCCGGAGCGGCCGACGGCGCTCACGATGCCGGCGGTGACGGTCTGGCCGAGCCCGAATGGATTGCCGATGGCGACAACGTAGTCGCCGACCTCCAGATCGTCCGAATCCGCGAGCGGCATGGCTAAGAGCGCATCGGCGTCGATCTTGAGCAGCGCGACATCCGTCTCGGGGTCGGCACCCACCAGCTCGGCCTTGAACACGCGGCGGTCGGTGAGCGTGACGGTAATCTCTTCCCCCACTTCGATGACATGATTGTTGGTAAGCAGGTAGCCGTTCTCTGCGTCGACGATGACGCCGGAGCCCAATGCGCTGGGCCGCCGCATCTGCGGGCGCGGCCGCTCGAACTCGCGATCGCCGAAGAATTCCTTGAAGAACGGATGATCGAAGAAGGGATGCGGCTGCTGCGGCTGGGGCCGCATCTGCTCCAACTCGCCCGTAACCTGGATATTCACCACTGCCGGCCCGATCTCCTTCACCAGCGGCGCCAGCGAATGCTGCTCATCCGCCGTCGTGTGCGCGCGCGCTGACGGAGCCGCGATGACCAGGGTCACTGCAAGCAGGAAAGGCGTGAGCAGCGGCAGCAGGAAGCGCATCGAATCCTCCCTTGGATCGTTAGTCCCCAATGTGGCGATTATCTGGCGCAGGTCCAGTCCCAATGAGCCGAAGAAGCGCCTACCCAGGCACATCGGCTGCTGACGTGGCCGCGGGTCGCATCCGGCCGTGCTAGGCTCGGGGCAACAGGAGTACAGGCTGTGGCGAAGACGATCTATTTCAGCCATCCCGTATGCGCGGACCACGACCCCGGCGCGCGTCACCCGGAGTCGGGCGCGCGGTTGGGCGCAATCGACGATGCGCTTGCCGCCGATGCGTTCGCGGCGCTCGATCGCCGCGAGGCGCCGATGGGCGAGGCCGAGATCCTCGCCTGGGCGCACGACCAGCGGCTGGTGGACGCCATCCTCGCCAACGTGCCCGACGAAGGGCGCGTCGCCATCGACGCCGACACGGTACTGTCGCCCGCCTCAGGCGAAGCGGCGCGGCGGGCGGCGGGCGCGGTCGCGGCTGCGGTGGACGCGGTCTTCGCCGGCGAGGCGAACAACGCCTTCTGCGCGGTGCGCCCGCCGGGCCACCACGCCGAGCCCCGCCGGCCGATGGGGTTCTGCCTCTTCAACAACGTCGTGATCGGGGCCGAGCGGGCGCGGCGCGCCCACGGCTGCACGCGCATCGCCGTGGTCGACTTCGACGTCCACCACGGCAACGGCACGCAGGCCGCGTTCGAGCAGGACGGCGACCTCTTCTTCGGCTCCACCCATCAGTGGCCGCTCTATCCGGGCACCGGTGCCGCGAGCGAGACCGGCGTCGGCAACATCGTCAACGCGCCGCTCTCGCCGGGGACGGGCTCGGCAGGGTTCCGCGATGCGATGGAGAGCCGGATGCTGCCGGCGCTCCGCGCGCACCGGCCGGAGCTGATCCTCATCTCCGCCGGCTTCGATGCGCACCGCGACGATCCGCTGGCGAACCTGGAGCTGGTCGAGGACGACTATCGCTGGATCACCACGGAGCTGACCCGGCTTGCGGGCGAGGTGTGCGACGGGCGTGTGGTCTCGACCCTGGAGGGCGGCTACAACCTCAACGCCCTCGGCGCCAGCGCCGCCGCCCACGTCGAGACGCTGATGGCGGCGGACTAAGCCGCAGCGTCCTCCTCGGGCGTGACGGTCCTGAGCGCGAGCGCGTGCACGTCGGTGCGCAGCTCGTCTTCGAGCACGCTGTAGACCAGGCGCTGGCGCGCGACCCGGGAGAGACCGGCGAACCGCTCGGAGGCGATCTCGACGATGAAGTGGCTCTCGCCCTCGGGCCGCGCGCCGGCATGGCCCGCATGGCGCGCGGAATCGTCCACGATGTCGAGGCGGCTCGGCGCCAGCGCCTCGCTCAGCTTTTGGCGGATCACGGCCTGAACGCGCCCGCCTTGGCCCTCACCCGCCATGCCTCAGCCCGATGCCGGTCCTGCACGACGATGGCGGGCCACTACAACCGCTTCTCGAAGTAGAAGCGCATGGTGTCGTCGGTGGTCTCGATCCGGCCCGAGAACGAGCTGAGGTTGACCTCCAGCTCCGCGATCTTGAACGGCCGGCCGAGCACCCGCGCCACGGTCTCGGCCCGCACCACGCACTCGCCCTCCGTCTCCGCCCTGACGTAGGCGACCCGGTCCTCGACCCTGAACTCCTTGCCCGGGTTGTCCTCCTGCAGGGCCTCGACCACGGCGTCGGCGACCTCGCCGGCGCGCAGCACCGGGCCCACCGCGTTCCTGCGGGCCGCCTGGTCAGCGCTCATCGCCGTCTCCTCCGCGCCGCGCCGTCAGGGCTTGGCATGCTTGGGCTCGATGCCTTCGACGTCCACCAGCACGTCCTCGCCCTCGATCTTGACCGGGTACTGGGCGATCTCGGCATGCGCCGGGTTCACCCCCTTGCCGGCGACGATATCGAACTCCCAGAGATGCATCATGCAGGTGAGCACCCGGCCGTCGAGGTCGCCGTCCACGAGGTCGACCTCCTGGTGCGGGCACTGCGCCTGGACCGCGTGAATGCCCTCGCCTTCGACATGGACCAGCAGCACCTCGGTGCCGTCCACGTCGAATGTCTCCATGTCACCTTCCCAGATGTCGTCCAGCGTGCAGGCCTTCTTGAACGCCATGCGTCGGTCACTCCATCCCCTGTGCGCGCGGGCTAACGGGGCTCTTCGAAGTAGATGTCGATGCAGTCGTAGAAGCGGATGCCCGCCTTCTCGACCGTGAGATCGCGCGACCAGGGCGACGCGGAGTCGTCCTCGGTGGTCGGCCGCACGCGCAGCGTCCGGCCCGGCTTGTCGGCGACGTGCAGCCCGATCGAGTGGAAGGCGCAGGTCGCCGCCACCTCGTCCATGGTCTGCGACGGCTCGATTTCCACCGTCTTGATGTGCGCATCCTGCTGGAAGCGCGAGAGAATCGGGAACGCGCTCATGCCGCCCTCAGCAACGCGATAAGTGCCGCTTGGCTATTCCGCGGCCTGGGCGCGAAAGCCCTCGACCCAGCCGTAGTCGTGGCCGTCGCGGCCTCCGTTGCTGATCACGCCGATACCCATGTAGGTGAGCACGTTATCCAGCGTGGGCGGGTCGATCTCGCCGGAGTACATGCGGTCCACGATGGTCTCGTGGTCCTTGTAGCGCTCCGGGTCGGTGTCGAAGATCCAGCGGCACACCTCGGTGCAGAAGTTGTAGCGCCGCTCGCCGTATTCGCGCTGGTAGGCGCGCGCGCCCCACTCCGGGCCCGGCCGGTGCGAGATCGGGATCTGGCACA
>JAPPKP010000084.1 GCA_028819955.1 Rhodospirillaceae bacterium
CAGGTCTTCCAGCGTCCAGGTCACGGTCAGGCTAAAGCACTATCCGGCCATACCGAATCGCGGTGGCCCGAATGCCACCCACCTCCCCCTGTCCCCCTCCTCCCAGGAGGAGGGGGAACGAAAGCGGCGGCGCCTCTTCTCCCCCTCCTCCCCGCCGGGGAGGAGAGGGTTGGGGTGAGGAGGGGGAAATTCGAGCGACGCTACAGGTTCCGCACATGCGCTGCCATACGCCGGCGCATGGCGGCGTCCGGCATGGGGCCGGTCGCGGCGGACTTGTTCTCGCGCACGTGATCGACGTTCCGGGTCGCGGGGATGGCGGCCGTGACCGCAGGATGCGAGACGATGAACTTCAGCAGGAATTGCGGCCAGGTGGAGACCCCGATCTCGCTGGCCCATTGGGGCAGCGGGTGGCGCGCGAGCCGGTCCGGCAGCCGGCCGCGCTGGAACGGCCGGTTGCAGATCACCGCGATCCCTCGTTCCTGGGCGAGCGGCAGCAGGCGGCGCTCCACCTCGCGGTCCACGATGTTGTAGGTGAGCTGGACGAAATCGGGCGGCCGGCGCCGCATCACCGCCTCCAGCTCCTCGTGCCGGCGGCCGTGCGAGGTGGTGACGCCGGTGTAGCGTAGCCTCCCGGCCTCTTTCATGGCGTCGAGGGTGTCGAGGTTGGCTTCCCAGTCGATCAGGTTGTGGACCTGCAGCAGGTCGAATTTCTCGACGCCCCAGCGCCGGGTCGTCTCCGCGATCTGCGCCGGGCCGTCCGAGGCATCGGTCCAGACCTTGTCGGCGGAGAAGAGGCCCGGTGGCCGGCCCAGCGCCCCCAGCGCGTCGCCGATCACCGCCTGCGAGGAGCCGTACATGGGCGAGGAATCGACGATGCCCCCGCCGTCCTCGAAGAAGGCGGCCATGACGGCGCGGCATTCGGCGCGCAGCAGCGGATCGTCGCCCACGTTGAAGGTAATCCAGCTGCCGATGCCTATCGCCGGCACCGGCTCTCCGGTTGCGGGAATGCGCTTGATGAGCGCCGCTGCGGCCGAGGCTCCGAGCGCCGGCGCCGCGAGCGCAGCGCCCGCTCCGACCAGCACCGCCCGCCGCGTCAACCGCATAGGGCGCCCCTCTGCTCCTCGATCAGAACCGCTGGTCTTGGTCCAGCTTCCCGACCCAGTGCCTGTAGTTGTGCACCGAGAAGCGCTGATACTCGACCACGTTGTAGAGGTAGGTGCCCTCTTCGATCCGCGCTTCCGCCTGTTCGTAGCCCTCCTGGGTCACGGGGACGAACTTGATGCGGTCGCCCGGCTGGAACAGCACGATGTCCCCGCCGAAGACATCGAAGCGCTTCTCGGTGTCCCAGATCGGCACCGGCGTGCGGCCAAGGAGCTGATAGCCCCCCGGCGTGTTCACCGGATAGATCGCGCTCGCCGAGCCGCCCATGCCGACCGTGCCTTGCGGGGTCCAGGTGCGGGGCGGATTGTACTTGGGCACTGTGATCATCGCCCGTGGGTCCAGCGGCTGGAGGAAGGGCAGCCCCGGCCAGAAGCCGAGGGAGGCCACCCAGTACTCCGAGCTTGAATGGACGCGGACGAGCTGGTCGCGGTCGGCGAGGCCGTTGAGCCGCGCCACCATGTCCGGGTCGTACTCCTTGGGCGTGATCTTCTCGCTGTAGTCCTCGATGCAGTCCCTGGTCCAGGGGTCGAGGTACATGGTCTCGAACAGGAAGAGCCGGCTGTCGAGCTCGATGTCGTCAGTAGAGCCGAGGCTCGCGATCAGCGCCTTCAGCTCCCTGACCATGTCGTCGTAGGAGATCACGCGCGGCTCGTAGTGGACCAGCATCGAGGCGAAGCAGGGTGCGGTCTCGACGATGCCCCTGGTCTTGTCGGCGACGATGCGCGCCGCCAGCCCCTGGGCGATGAAGTTCAGCTCAAGGTTCATCTCGTTGCCGAACTCGATCAGCACGTAGCGATCGCCACCGGGGAGGAACTTGGGCTCGTCATAGATCATGGCGCTGCTCTCTCCGGCGGGCGTTCAGGCACCCATCAAGTCCGACCGATGCTCGTCCACGAAGCCGGTGTGGGTGTTCCCGGCGCGAAAGGCATCATGGTCAATCACGCGGCGCAGAAAGTCGATGTTCGTGACGATCCCCTCTATACGGAATTCACCGAGCGCCGTCAGCATCCTGTCGATGGCGGCGCTGCGGTCGCTGCCGTGGGTGACGAGCTTGGCGATCATCGGGTCGTAGAAGGGCGTGATCCGGTCGCCTTCGGTCACGCCGGTATCGAGGCGGATGCCGTCACCCTCCGGCGGCGGCGCGAAGCGCTCCAGCAGCCCCGGCGAGGGGAGGAAGTTCCTGTCCGGGTTCTCGGCGTAGATGCGGCACTCGATGGCGTGGCTATCGGGCCCGTCCGCCGGCGCGGCGAGCCCCGACAGGTCTTCGCCCCGTGCAAGCCGGAGCTGCAGTCCCACCAGATCGAGCCCCGTGATCATCTCCGTCGCCGGGTGCTCCACCTGGATGCGTGTGTTCATCTCCAGGAAGTAGAACGCGCCGTCCGGCGCCAGGATGAACTCGACCGTGCCGGCGCCGCGGTAGCGCTCCCGCTCCACCAGGGCCAGCGCAGCGTCCGCCATGCGCGCCCGGAGGGCTGAGTCCACCGCGGGCGAGGGCGCCTCCTCGACGATCTTCTGGAAGCGCCGCTGCACCGAGCATTCGCGCTCCATCAGGTGGAAGCCGCGCCCGTCGCCGTGCCCAAAAACCTGAATCTCGACGTGGCGCGGGCGCTGCACCAGCCGCTCCAGGTAGACCGTGCCGTCGCCGAACGCGCGCTCGGCCATGGTCTGGGTGGCGCCCACGACGTCCGCGAGCTTGGCCGGATCGTCCACCTGCCGCATCCCGATACCGCCGCCACCGGCCGACGCCTTCACCAGCAGCGGGAAGCCAACGGCTCGGGAGGCCTTGTCGAGGCCAGAGGGATCGTCCGCCGCGAGCCGGGCGCTGCCGGGGACGATGGGGAGGCCCGCGTCGTGGGCGATCGTGCGGGCACGCTCCTTGTCGCCCATGGCGGCGATGCTCTCCGCCGTCGGCCCGACCCAGACCAGGCCGGCGTCCTCCACCGCTTGAGCGAAGCCCGGGTTCTCGGCGAGGAAGCCATAGCCCGGATGGATCGCATCGGCGCCGCTCTCGCGCGCCGCGGCGATGATCTTGTCGGCGACGAGGTAGCTTTCCTTCGCGGCCGCGGGCCCGATGGGCAACGCCTCGTCGGCCTCAGCGACGTGGCGGGCGTCGGCGTCGGCTTCCGAATAGACCGCGACTGTTGCGATGCCGAGCGACCGCGCGCTTCGCATGATCCGGCAGGCGATCTCGCCCCGGTTCGCAATCAGGAGCTTTTGCATGGGCACCGGGCTCGTGGGCGCCGCGCGACAGTGTGACCGGCCGCGCTCGCAACCGGGCGAGAGGCTACCCGCCCCCTCTGGGGGCCGCAAGCGTTGCGCGTCGCCCGCGTCGGTTCAGCTCGTGCGTTCGCGCAGCGTCAGCACGGCGCCGAGCACGACGATGCCGAAGATGATGTCGCGCCAGGCGAAGTGAAGCTCCGAGCCTGAAACCAGCGTGCCCACTGCGGTCAGCAGCAGCGCGCCGCCGAAGATGCCGAGATAGTGCCCGCGCCCGCCGATGGCAAGCGTGCCTCCCACCAGAACGACGGCGATCGCCGGCAGCAGGAAGCGCTGGCCCATGTTGAGGAAGGAGACGGTGGAGAAGCCGGTCATCAGCACGCCCGCCAGCGCCGAGCAGAAGCCGCTCAGCACGTAGACGCCGAGCACCGTCCAGTCGACCCGGACGCCCGAAAGCCGCGCCACCCGCGCGCTGTTGCCGACCGCGAAGACGCGCCGGCCGAAGGTCGTGCGGTGCAGCACGACGTAGGCCGCGCCCGCGAAGACGATGAGGAACCAGGCGGCGGGCGCGAGCCCGGCCAGCCGCTCGGTGAAGAACCAGACCAGCGCCGGCGGCGAGCGCCCGGTGGGTATGCCGCCGGTGAAGAGCAGGCCCGCGCCCTGCATGATGCCGTTGGTGGCGAGCGTGACCACGATGGCCGGCATGCCGAACAGCACCACGCCGATGCCGTTGAAGAGCCCGACGCCGACGCCGATCGCCAGCACCATCGGCACTGCCCAGTAGGCCGGCCCGTCCATCCCGTTGCAGACCGCGGCCAGCACGACGCCGGTAAAGGCCAGCGTGTGCGGCACCGATAAGTCGAGCCCGCCGGTCAGCACCACCGCGCCCTGGCCGAGGCCGAGCACGGCGAGGAAGAGCCCGAGCGTGAGCAGCGAGTTCAGGTAGTGGACGCTCACGCTCTCGCCGCCGATCACCGCGACCACGAGGATGTAGACCACGACCAGCAGCGTCCACGCCGGCACCATCAGGCGCAGCACGTCCCAGTTCTTGGTGGTCCATTGCCAGAGCTGGGGCCCGCTGAGTTCGTCGCTCGTCCGCGGAGTCCAGCTCGTGGCGAGCCGGCCGGCATTGGCCCGCGCGCCGCCGTGGAAGGAGGGCAGGCTCCGGTGCCTGAGCCCCGACAGCTTGAGGCCGGTCACCCGCCAGTACTCGGCCAAAGAGGTGTCGCGGCCAATTGAAGCGCCGATCACCGCCAGCAGCAGGATCACCGCCTCGGTGATCGGCATGACGTGAGGCGACCAGTTGAGCACGATCAGCACGTTCGAGATCAGCATTAGCGTGAACGCCGCGAACACCGTGCCGAGGCAGCCGCCCTCGCCGCCGCCGATCCGGGTGCCGCCCAGGATTGTGGCGGCGAAGATGAGGAGCAACATGCCGCTGCCCACAAGCGGGCCGCCGGAGCTGGTCTGGGCGCTGAGGAAGACCCCGCCCGCGCCGTAGAAGGTGCCGGCCAGCGTGTAGCCTAGGAACTTGGTCCGCGCGACGTTGATGCCGTTGGCGAAGGCTGCGTCCTCGTTGCTGCCGACGGCGTAGAGCGCGGTGCCGAAGCGCGAGCGCTTGATCAGCGCCCAGAGCCCCAGCGCCAGCAGGATGACCAGGAGCGCGGCGGGGAAGCCGTCCGGGATCAGGTCGCCGGTGAAGAACATCGAGAGGCCGTAGGGGATGTAGCCGCCCGGGTCCGGCATCAGCAGCAGGTTGAGGCCGAGGATGATGAACATCACCGCCAGCGTCACCACCACCGGCTGCAGCCGCATGTAGGCGATGAAGAAGCCGTTGATGGCGCCGACCGACGCCCCGATACCGAGCCCCGCGAAGCACATCAGGACCTGGCTCCAGAGGGAATCGGTGGTGTGCAGCGCCATGATCACGTTGACCAGCGAGAGCACGGCGCCGCAGGAGAGGTCGAACCCGCCGATCAGGAACACCACCGTCTGTCCCATGGCGGCGAAGGCCAGGGGCCCGGTGTTGGACGACAGGAAGTTTATCTCGAAGTAGCTGATCGGTCCGGGGGAGATCACGTCCAGGCAGACGAAGATGCCGACGAACGCCGTGACCGCGACCAGCAGGCGCCGGTTGCGCGCCAGCCCTTTCTGCCAGGAGAGGCGCGACAAGCGCGAGAGCGGAACGTCGCTCACAGGGCCGCTCCCGCCTCTGACTCCGGCTGGGCCCCTGGTTTAGCCTCGGCACCCTCCTCCGGGCCCTCGGCGCCGAGCGCGTAGCCCATGATCGCCTGCTCGGTGATCTCCTCGCCGATCAGCTCCTTGGCGACGCGCCCGCGGTACATGACCAGCACCCGGTCGCAGATGTTCACGAGCTCCGGGATCTCGGTGGTGTAGTAGAGGATGGCGGCGCCGGCCTTGGCCAGCGCGCGGATCAGAACGTAAATCTCGTGCTTGGTGCCGATATCGACGCCGCGCGTCGGATCGAACGTAAGCAGCACCTGGCTCTGCGCCAGCAGCCACTTGGCGATGGCGATCTTCTGCTGGTTGCCGCCGGAGAATGAGGAGACGCTCTTGTAGAGCGCCCTCGGGTGCACCTGCAGGTCGTTCAACACTTGGTCCACGGCGGCGGCCTCGGCCTTGCGGTCGATCCAGCCCGCCGCAGCGAAGCGGTCGATGATCGGGATCGAGGCGTTGGCGCCGCCGGTGAGCCTGAGGAACAACGCCTCGGTCTTGCGGTCTTCCGGCACCATGCTGATCCCGGCGCGCACCGCATCGGCTGGCGAGGCCAGCGTGAGCGGCCTGCCGCCGAGGGCGATGGTACCGCCATCCATGCCGCGCTCGCCGAACAGCGCCTCGAACAGCTCGCGCTGGCCCATGCCCTGGAGCGCACCGATACCCAGCACCTCGCCGGGCCAGAGCTCGAAGGAGAGATCGTCCAGCGTGCCGCCGATGGTAAGCCCCTCGCCGGCGAATGCCGGGGTCGGCGCGTCGTCGCGGCGGTAGTTCTCGCGCTCCGGATAGATCGCGCCGAGGGAGCGGCCGATGACGAGGCTCACCACCTCGTCGTCGCTCACCTCGTCTATCCCGTAGGAGCCCACGTGCCCGCCGTTGCGGAGCACCGTGAGGCTCTGGCAGAAGCGGCGCACTTCGGCCATGCGGTGCGAAATGAAGACGATGGTCACGCCATCGGCATGGAGCGTGTCGATGAGGTCGCCGAGCCAGTCCACGTCGGCGGCAGACAGCGTCGATGTCGGCTCGTCCAGCAGCAGCACGCGTGGTTCGCGCGCCACCGCCTTGGCAATCTCGATCTTCTGGCGCGTCGACAGCGCGAGATCGCCCACCAGCGCGTTGGGATCCACGTCGTCCAGGCCGAGACGGGCGAAGTGCTGGACGACGGCGCGCTTGCTGCCGCGCCGGTCGATCTGGCCTGCGACCAGCGGCTCGTAGGGCAGCAGCATGTTCTGGGTGACGGTCAGATCGTCGATCAGGGTCATTTCCTGAAACGCCGTCTGAATGCCGAGAACGTGAGCGCGGCCGGGGCGCCCGATGATCACGTCGTCGCCGAACACGTGAATGTTGCCGGTATCCTCGCGGATCAGCCCAGCCAGAATCTTGACGAGGGTGGACTTGCCGGCGCCGTTCTCGCCGATCAGCGCGCGTATCTCGCCCTGCGGAATGGAGAAGGTGACGTCGTCGAGGGCGACGGTTGCGTCAAACCGCTTGGAGAGGCCCTCTACGGCGATGGCAGGCGCCGCATCGTTCATGCGTGCCCGCGCTAAAAAATGTGCGCCGGGGCCCCGCTCGGCTCGCGGCCGGCCCCGGCGCAGCGATCGTCATGGATCATGGCGGACGAGCCGCCGATCCCTCAGGTTTCGTCGTCCAGCATCCCTTCGGTGGCCGCGCGGAAGCCCAGCTCGGGCACCTGGGGCGACCAGAAGTCGATGGCATAGTCAGGCGGGACGATGCCGGGCTTGATGGTGTTGCATCCGGCCGCGAACTCCTCCGCCGTGCCATTCTCGCAGAGCTTCACGTTGTCTTGCGTGACCTCGACGCCGGTGTACCACCTGAGATGCGGAACGTCCTCATTACCGTCGAGAACCTCCATGGCCGTCTTGAAGGTGTATGACACGGCCCAGAGGCCGGAGCCGATCGACTGGCCCTTCTTGCCGAGCGCGCCTTCGATCCCGGAATCGACCGGCAGCATCTGTAGCCGGTTGCCGTTGGCCGACTCACCCGCGCACGGGATGATCGGGTTGTCGGGCCACCAGCCGTCCTCCACCTGCATCT
>JAPPKP010000189.1:0-6918 GCA_028819955.1 Rhodospirillaceae bacterium
TATCATCGGCCTGCATATAAGTCAACGTGACTGACGTAAAGGCCGGGCCGAATCCCCTTTACCTGCGTGAAGACCAGCTTCACGAGGCGATGGAGCTGCTGTTCTTCGCCTACCGGGACTTCACGACCGAGTGCGATGCGATCCTCGCGTCCCACGGCTTCGGGCGCGCGCATCACCGGGTGGTCTATTTCGTCGGCCGCAATCCGGACATCTCCGTCACGTCGCTGCTCGAAATCCTGAGGATCACCAAGCAGAGCCTGTCGCGGGTGCTGGGACGGCTGGTGAAAGAGGGATTCGTGACGACCCGGCAAGACCCTGCCGACGGGCGACGCCGGTTGCTCGCCCTCACGGCGAAAGGGCGGAGCTTGGAGAGCCGGCTCTCCGCGACCCAGCGCGCCCGCATCGCCAAGGCTTACCGCAGCGCAGGCGGCATCGCCGTGGAGGGATATCGGGAGGTGTTGATGGGAATAATCGACGAGGCTGACCGGCGCCGCTTCGACCGGCCCTGAGGTTGGCGTGTCAAATCGGCCTCTCCGTCGGGGGACGATGCACCGATGAATGGCGAGGGCGCTGCGGCTGACACCGCGCATCGGGAGGCGCCGCCGGCCGAGGCGAAGCACATCCTGGTGGTGGATGACGACGACCGCTTGCGCGCTCTTCTCGGCCGCTATTTGCGGGACAACGGCTACCTCGTCTCCACCGCGAGCACCGCGGCCGAGGCGCGGGCCAAGCTCGACGGCATGACCTTCGACCTGATCGTGCTCGACGTGATGATGCCGGGCGAGTCGGGTGTCGAGTTCACGCGCGGGCTGCGTCGTTCGGACACGGTCCCGGTCCTGCTGCTCACGGCCATGACCGAGCCGGAAGACCGCATCGCCGGGCTGGAAAGCGGCGCCGACGACTATCTGACCAAGCCGTTCGAGCCGCGCGAGCTGCTGCTGCGCGTTGCCACCATCCTGCGGCGCACGGCGGCTGCTCCCCCTGCGACGCCCGAGACCTGCATCGTGATGGGAGAGGTCCGCTACTTTCCGGCGCGGGATCAGCTCCTGCGGGGCGATGAGCCGGTGCGGCTGACCACGGCCGAGGCCGACCTGCTGCGCGTCTTCGCCGCAAATCCGGGAGAAATGATGAGCCGGCATGCGCTCAGCGAGCGCCTGGGCGGCGGCGCCTCGCGTCGGGCCATCGACGTGCAGATCGCTCGGCTGAGGCGCAAGATCGAGCCGGACCCGCAGAATCCCCGTTACCTGCAGACCGTCTGGGGCCGGGGCTATGTGCTGCGCGCCGACTGAACTGCGGCGTCCGCCGGCGGAACGCGCGCCGTGAACCTGCTACGGAAATTCATGCCGCGCGGCCTGTTCTGGCGGGCGTTCCTGATCATGATCATCCCGCTGCTCCTGGTCCAGGGGACGGTGGTCTACATCTTCTATGAGCGTCACTGGGATACGGTGAGCCACCAGCTGGCGATGGATGTCAGCGGCGATGTCCTGAGCATCATGCGCATGGCAGACGGCGTGACCGACCCCGCAGAGCGAGCCCGGATCGACGATATCTCACAGCGGGAAATGCAGTTCGGCGTCGTCTTCGAGGATGGCGCGGTGCTGCCCGACGAGGCGCCGCGACAGAGCAGTGGCATCTCCTACGAAATGCTGCACCGGCAGCTCGACCGGCGCATCGGGGCTCCCTACCATCTCGACAGCACTTTGCCCGACAAAGGGATGACCATTCGGGTGCAGCGCCCGGACGGCGTGTTGACCCTGATAACCACGACCCGCCGATTGCGAGAATCGACCACTGTCCTGCCCTTCCTGTGGATGGCGGGGATGGCGCTCGTGGTTACGACGATCGCCGTCCTGTTCCTGCGCAACCAGGTTCGTCCGATCAGGCGCCTGGCGGCTGCCGCCGACGCGCTGGGCAAGGGCCGGCCAGTGAGCGACCTCAGGCCCGCGGGCGCGTCCGAGGTTCGTCTCGCGGGCGCCGCCTTCCTGGAGATGCAAGAGCGCATCCAGCGTCAGATCGCGCAGCGCACAGAGATGCTGGCCGGGGTCTCTCACGATCTCCGGACGCCGCTGACCCGGGTGCGACTGCAGCTCGCCATGCTCGCCGATTCGCATCCGGCCTCGCGAGCCGAGATCGGCGAATCCGAGCAGGACCTGCTGCTCATGGAGCACATGATCGACGAGTACATGGCCTTTGCGCGCGGCCAGGGCGGGGAGGCGCCGGTCAGCACCGACCTCGCCGAGATCATCGACGATGTCACCGCCGATGCCCGCAGCAAGGGCAGCCCGATCATTCTGGAGGTCGAGCGGCCCCTGGTGATGGCGCTCCGGCCCAACGCCATCCGTCGCTGTCTCACCAACCTGGTCGAGAACGCCGTGCATCACGGCGCACAGGTCGCGATCAGCGCCGTTCGCAGGGACGACATCGTCTCGATCGCCGTCGAGGACGACGGGCCGGGCATTCCCGAGGACCGGCGGGAGGAGGTGTTCAAGCCGTTCTTCCGGCTCGATGACGCGCGCAACCCGCGCACCGGCGGCGCCGGCCTCGGCCTCGCGATCGCCCGCGATGTCGCCCGCGGGCATGGAGGCGACATCCGCATGAGCGGCGCCTCGCTCGGCGGCCTCCGCGCCGAGCTGCGCCTGCCGGTCTAACCTAGAGATTTAGCCTGCTTCTGCGGGCTGGGTGTCGCGCCACTCGCGACTCGGCGCGAGCCGGCAGAGCGCGCGCGTACACCGGTCGAGGCGCTGGAGCCTGCGGTCGAGCACGGCCATGGTGCGCGCCATGTCCTCGCTGTCGTCGTGCAGCCAGACCCGGAGCATGGAGAGGTAGAGCACGCACAGCGCCTTGACTCGAAGCTGGCCTCGCAGACCGGCGCTGCTCAAATCGGCGGCTTCGAGCGTCCAGCGCATCGAGCGCCGAAGCGTCAGCGGCGCGCACAGCATCGCTTCCGGGTCCGACGGGGTGCTCCGCACGATCGCGACGGCCCCTTCCCTGTGAGCGTTCAACAGATCGAAGCGCTTCATGAGAACGTCGAACAGGCGCTCGGTGGCCGGCCGGCCGGCCATCTCGGGGTCCCGCGCCGCCAGCACCTCGCGGTCGATGTTGGCAAAGTAGGCCGCGACGATGGCGCTCTTGGAGGAGAACTCCGTGCGCATCTCCGCGAGCGAGACCCCGGCCGCCTCGGCGATGTCGCCGAGCCCGACCCGCGCCCAGCCGCGGCTCGCGGCCAGTGTCAGCGCGCTCTCGATAATGGCCTGGGACGCGTCCTTGCGCTTGCCGGCCCCTGCAGCAGCTTTCCTCGGCATGATCCTGGGCCTCGTCGTCGTCGCCAGTGCCTGAAGTGTAGGCCGCCCGAAATCCGAGGGTCAACGCGCTCGCGCTGGGCCGCCTACGACGGGGCGAGGGCGCGGCCTCGTTCGGTGGCGGCGCGCACCGCGCGGGTCATGAGGGGGCTCAGCCCGTCTTCCGCCATCAGCACCGAGAGCGCGGCCTCGGTGGTGCCGCCGGGGCTGGTCACGTTGCGGCGAAGCTGGGCGGCGTCGTCCTCCGCCTGAGCCAGCAGGGCACCGGCGCCGCTCACCGTGCGCTCGGCCAGCAAGCGCGCGAGGTCTTCGGGCAGCCCGGCCTCGACCGCGGCCTCTGCCATGCATTCCGCGAGCAGGAACACGTAGGCCGGCCCGCTGCCCGAGACCGCCGTCACCGCATCCATGTGGTATTCGTCGTCGATCCAGGCGACGGCGCCCACCGCCCCCAGCAGCCCCTCGCAGAGCACCTTCTGATCCCAGCTCGCGGCCGAATTGGCCCAGGCGACGGTCATGCCCTCGCCGATGGCGGCCGGCGTGTTGGGCATGGCGCGGACGATGGCGACGTCGCCGAGATCCCGCTCCAGCAGGGCGACAGGCCAACCGGCCGCGATGGAAAGATGCACGCAGTCCACGCCGCCGAAGCCCGCGTATTGAGGCACGACCTCCGCCATGACCTGCGGCTTGACTGCAAAGACGATCGCCGCGGGCTCGAGCGTGGCGGGCAGGGCTGCGGGCTCGATCACCCGTTCCACCCCGAGCGGGGCGAGGCGCGCGGCCACGCCGTCGTCCGGCTCGACGATGCGGAGTTGGGCCGCGTCCAGCGGCCCGCGCAGCCACCCGGTCGCGAGCGCGCCGCCCATCCTACCGCCGCCGACCAGGAGAATAGGGCCGGAAGACATCGCCATCAGGCGCTCCCGTGCGGCTCCATGAGCGCCGCCTCGAAGGCATCCTTGGGCGCAAGGCCCGCCTCAATCACCTGCTGGAAGGCCGGGTAGAAGCGCTCGCACTCGCCGATACCCACGGTCACCACCTCGACGATCTGGGAGTCCTCCACGCTCCGGGTGCCGCGCAGCAGGAGCGCGTGGCGCCACGTCGGCCGGCCCTCCTCGGCCCAGAGATCGAAGTGGCCGACCCACAGGCACTCGTTGATGAGGTTGACCAGGGTGCCGACCGCCGGCCGCCGGTCATCGGGGATGCCCATGTCGAAGCCGCTGGCGAAGTGCAGGACGTCGAGTTCGGCGCGGTAGGCGAACCAGAGCTGGTAATCGCACCAGCCGCCGGCGAGCGAGCCGGTGATGTCCTCATCGCCCATACGCTCGAACGAGAGCCGGCTCGCCATCATCACGCGCTCGACCGCGTCGAGAGCGTCGCTCGAAAGGCGCTCCGGTTCCACAAGCGATACCGCCATCTCATCGCCCCGTTGTAGTGCCGACACACGCGGCAGTCGTCCATGCCTACAACATGTGACGCTAACTACAATAAGGTGCGATGGCGAGAGAAAGAAACCCAAAATGTTGCGTTATGGACGTTTCGATAGCGTCGGCACCCCGGCCTAAACCGGCAGCTGTGGGGCGGCTCCGTCCGGAAGGGGGACGCGATGCTCGTTCAGCGTCATTGCGATCATCGCGTAGTAGCCGTTGAGCGCGGTGAGCTCGACCACGCCGGCGGGACCCAACAGCCGGAGCGCGTTGTCGTAAGTCTCGTCGCTTACGGCGCGGTTGATCTGAAGCTCGCAGGTGAAGTCGTAGACCGTCACCTCGTCCTCGGCCGAGAGCGGCGGCGGGCGCCGGTGCTTGATCGCCTCGATCACCTCACCCGACAGGCCGGCACGCGCGGCCTCGGGCGCGTGCCAGTGCCATTCGTACTGGCACGACCAGTGGCGGGCGACCGCGAGGATTGCGAGCTCGCTCAGCCGGGGCTCCAGGCTGGTCTGGTAGCGCAGGAGGGCGCCCAGCGCCTGCACGCGGTCCGCGAGCTCGGCGTTGTGCATGAGCGTCATGAAGAGCTGAGGCACCGTGCCGCGCGGGCCACTCGCGATCGCGTCGTAGACGCGGCGCTGGTCCGCCGACAGTCCCTCGACACCGGGCAGCGGCAGGCGAGTTGCGGTCACTGCGCGGCCAGCCCGCCGTCCGCCGGCTCACGTTCGGCGATCGGCGGCACGAATTGCAGGTCGGTGTCCCATGGGAAGAAGATCCAGGTGTCCTGGCTGACCTCGGTGACGAAGGTGTGCGCCTCGCCCCGCCCGGCCGGCTTCGTGTACACGCAGGCGAAGTGCGCCTTCGGCAGCATCTCTCGGACAATACGCGCCGTGGCGCCGGTATCGGCCAGATCGTCGATGATCAGGATGCCCTCTCCGTCGCCCGACACCGGCTTCAGGACTTGCGCCGAGCGCTGGTCCTGGTGGTCGTAGGAGGAGATGCAGACGGTGTCGATCATGCGAATGTCCAGCTCGCGGGCGACGATCGTCGCCGGCACCAGGCCGCCGCGGGTGACCGCGACGATGCTCTGCCAGGGGCCGAGCTCCGCCAGTCGCCAGGCCAGCGCGCGGGCGTCTCGATGAAGTTGATCCCACGATACGGGGAAGCCTTTTGCGTATCCTTCCGTCATCTCACGCGCCTTCTTGAGCCGTTGTCCTGCCGCGCGCATGCAAGCGGACATCGCCCGGTTGAGCAAGGGGCAGCGACGGGTCTGAGCCGGCGCCTTTCGATCGCAGCCCGATATGAGTAAGAACGTCGCATGACCGAGCACGTGCGAGCGCTGCCGGGCAGCGAAGCCGAGACACGGGCGCTCCTCGATGAGGGGCGCTATGTCGCGGACGATGCGCTGGTCAAGACCCTCTACCTGAGCTTCGCCCTCGGCCGCCCGCTGCTGCTTGAGGGCGAGGCCGGCTGCGGCAAGACCCAGCTCGCCGCCACCCTTGCCGAGACCCTCGGCCGCCGCCTGCTGCGCCTGCAGTGCCACGAGGGCCTCGACTCGGCCGCCGCGGTCTACGAGTGGAACTACGCCGCCCAGATGCTGGCGATCCGACTGGCCGAGCGCGGCGGGACCGGGCGCGACGCCCTGGCCGAGGACATTTTCGGCGAGCGCTTTCTGGTCAAGCGCCCGCTGCTCACGGCGCTGGAGCCCGATCCCCTCGGGCCGCCGGTCCTGCTGATCGACGAGATCGACCGGGCCGATGCACCTTTCGAGGCCTACCTGCTGGAGGTGCTCTCCGAGTTTCAGGTGAGCGTGCCCGAGGTCGGCACGGTGACCGCCGCCGAGCGCCCCGTGGTGGTCATTACCTCGAACCGCACGCGCGAGGTGCACGACGCGCTCAAGCGGCGCTGCCTCTATCACTGGGTCGACTATCCCGACGCAGCGCAAGAGAAGGTAATCCTGCGTGCGCGCCTGCCGGGGATCGAGCAACGGTTGAGCGACAACATCGCCGCTTTCATCGAGCGCATGCAGAAGGCCGATCTCTCCGCGGTGCCGGCGCTCGGCGAGGTGATCGCGTGGTCGAGCGCCGTGGGGGGGGGGGGGGGGGGGGGGGGGGGGGGCGGGGGGCGCCGGGGCCCGCGCGCGCGCGCGGGGGGGGGGGGGCGGGGGGCGCGGGGGGGGCGGGGCGGCCCCCCCCCCG
>JAPPKP010000189.1:6928-7628 GCA_028819955.1 Rhodospirillaceae bacterium
CTCGCCTTTCCTCAGGCCTTCTAGTCCGGGGGGGGGGGGGGGGGGGCTGTGTTGGGGGTGGCGCCGCCGGTTGGCCCCGTTCTTTTTGATGTTGGGGGACCCCGTGACCATCCGGGCCAATCTCGAGCGCCTGCTGGCCTATCAACGGGGCCTCGCGGAGGCCAGCGGCCGCGCCCCGTCGGGGCCCCACCAGCCGGGGCAACAGCCGTGAGTGTCTGGCAGCAGACGCTCGAATCCGATGCGGGCGGCACGCTCGCCTACAACGTCATGCACTTCGTGCGCGGCCTGCGCAGTGCGGGCCTGCCGGCGGGGCCCGGCAAGACCATCGAGGCGGTGCGGGCCGTCGAGGCGGTCGATCCCATCCGCCGCAGCGATCTCTACTGGGCGCTCCACGCGGTTCTCGTCGAGCGGCGCGATCAGCACGACCTCTTCGACCAGGCGTTTCGGCTGTTCTGGCGCGAAATCCGGACGGAGAGCGCGGTCCGGGGGCCGGTCATGGGGACCGACAGGCTGCCCCAACCGGAGGCCCCGCCCGCAAGCCGGCGGGCCAGCGAGGCCATCACCCCGCGCCTGCCGGAGGAGGAGGAAGGCGAAGAGAACGTCGAGATCGAGCTCGATGCGGTGCTCACCTTCTCGCCCCAGGAGGTGCTGCAGGAGATGGACTTCGAGGACATGTCGGCGGACGAGCTGGCCGAGGCCA
>JAPPKP010000157.1 GCA_028819955.1 Rhodospirillaceae bacterium
GTCTTGTGTCGCGCGCCCAGCTGGATGACAGCCTTCCTGGGTGATAGCCACCAGGCCGCTCCACTGAGCGCCGTCTTTGGCAATGGTTGCACCAACGTCAGCGCCACGCCTGCCTCATTGCATAGCCTTGCCGTCTGGTCCAAAGCCTCAATGACTGGCTCACGTGTCAGGCAGCGGATGTTCCGAACCGCGTGCCTGAACCGGCTATCGTTGTATTCCGCGCATTCCTGGCCTTCGGCTTCGATCTCGCCCAGCCGGAGCCAGGTGGCCAGTGCAGCCTCGTTGCTCTTGAATCTCGGAGAGTGGCGGTACGCCACATTGGCGAGGCCATAGCGAGCGGTCCAGGCATCGACTGAACCCACTCGAAAGAACGCCAGCAACTTCGCCACAGCATCGATATCCGATTTCGGGCGCTGGAAGCAGCCACGCTTTACCAAGTCCGAGACGGGGAAGGCCTTGACCCATTCTGCGGAAGCAGCGGCATTCCGGGCCTCGACCTCCCGAGCTCGGTGAAGCCGAAATTCGGACTCGATTCCGAGCCAGATGCTGGCATCGACGCCAAGCACCTTCTCGAACTGCAATGCGGTTCCCGGCTCGAGCGGTGCCTTGCCCGAGATGATCTCGCTGATCAGCTTGGCAGAGCGACCGCACCTGCGCGCGAACTCGGCGTGCGAAATTCCCTCGACCTCGAGGCGCTCCTCAAGGATCCAACCTGGCGGGACCGCATAGTCCGGGCTGAATCGGTTGATTTCTGTCGCCATCTCTCCCTCCTCCGTCAGTGATAGTCGACCACGTCGAGGATCGTGATCGCCGTCACCTGCTTCGTATCGATTCCTCCATCGTCCTTACGCGGGACCGGCTCGTGATTGGCTACGAAGACGAGCCGGTAGGGGTGAACGAGATCGACAGCGAACTGTTCGTCTCGATCCCCGACGAGCTGATGCCGCCTTTCCGGTGGCGTGGTCGGTACCAGTCCAAGGTTGCGTGCCGCTCGAAGAACCGCCAACCGCATCATGATGACCCTCGCCATCCTCGCTCCATGCGCCCTGTGAAGAGCGCCCGCCCCGTTGAAGGTCTTCTGGAGCTTGCGGGTCCTGAAGGCGATATCCATTGTAATGGGCCTTGATCGTTACCTATTGAGTAACGATATTAATGAATTAATCAACCTCAAATTGTGACTCCCCGGCACAAGAGCCATGCGCTGCCCCTGAGGTGCGGCGAGGAGACGCGAATGCGCTTACCGCTCCAAACGGGGTCCACCGTCATCACAAGCCACTGGGAGCCTGGAGTGGCTCTAGAGAGGTTCGCCGCGGGCGAGGCGTGGCAGGTCGCCCGCAAGACCCATGGCGTGGCGCATGAAGAAGCGCTTGACCGGCGGCATTTCGTTGACCGCCGCCAGCCCGACGTCGCGGACCAGACGCAGCCCTTGATTGTCGTTCGAGAAGAGGCGGTTGAGACCGTCGGTCACGCCGATCAGCACCACTGAGTCGAAGCGCCGCCGACGCTGGTAGTGCGTGAGCACGTCGTCGCCACCGATGTCCAGACCGAGGCGTGCGCGGTCCACCACCAGCTCGGCCAGCACCGCGGCGTCGCGGATGCCGAGGTTGAAGCCCTGGCCCGCGAGCGGATGGATCGCGTGGGCCGCATCGCCCGCGAGCGCGAGGCGGGGCGCGACATAGCGCTTCGCATGGGTGAGCCGCAGGGGATAGCTCCAGCGCGGGCCGGTCGGCTCCAGCGCGCCCAGAAAATCGCCGAAGCGCGCGCCAAGCTCTCTGGCAAACACCTCGGCCGACGCCTCCATCAGGGCGGGCGCCAGCCCCGCCTTCTCGGTCCAGACCAGGGAGGAACGCTCGCCGGTCATCGGCAGGATCGCGAAGGGCCCGGCCGGCAGAAAGCGCTCGTGCGCAATGCCCCGGTGCGGACGCTCGTGCTTCACCGTGCAGACGATGCCGGTCTGTTCGTAAGACCAGCACACGGTCTCGATCCCGGCGGCCGCCCGCAGCCCCGAGTTGGCGCCGTCGGCGGCGACTGCAAGCCGCGCACGCACGCACCGCCCGTCCGCAAGCCGGGCCTCGACCCCGCCGGCGGCAGGCTCCAGCGCCTCGACCGAAGCCGGCGCCAGGTGGCGAAGCGCAGTCAGCGCCGTCGCCCGCTCCAGCAAGGCGGCACGGATGCTCCGGTTCTCGACGATGTAACCCAGTGGGTCGCTGCCCACGGTCTTGTGGTCGTAGTGCAGGAAGAGCGGCACATCGCCGTCGGAGACGCGGATCTCCAGGATCGGCTGCGCATCTGCCGCGAGCGCGGGCCAGAGGCCGATACCGTCCAACACCCGCCTGGAGCCGAGAGCGATCGACGAGACCCTGCCGTCGAACGCGGTATCCTTCATCGCCGCCGGAGGCGTGCCGTCGACCACCGCCGTCTCGATCCCGGCGCCAGAGAGCGCAACGCCGAGCGTGAGCCCGACGAGGCCGCCGCCGACGATGACGACATCGACCTCAATACGCTCCCTCGCTTCCGCCGCCATGCCTTGTTCCGCTCCCCAAGCATCCGCGAACGCAAGCATCCTATCCCGGATTGCCGCATGGCGGGGCGGTCCTCAGGCCGTGCAGCCTGCGTTGTTTGACAGAGACAGGCCGCGCCGGGCTATCCTGTCCCCGCGGTCCCCCAATCACATCAGGCAAACGAAACCGGGGCAGCCGCCGGGAGACACAAGGGAGAGGAAGTCATGCAGGCGGGGAAAATTCTGAGACACGCGGCGATCGCCGCAGTCCTTGCGCTCGGCATCGCGGTCGGCGGCCAGAGCGCGAATGCGGATGGCTACAAGGTCATCTACATCGCACCACAGCTCAACAACGCCGCCGATATCGTCATCGCCAGGAACTGGCAGGACGTCGCCGAGAGTCTCGGCATGGACGCGGTCATCAAGAACGCTGAGATTTCGGCCAAGCGGGAGGCCGACGAATGGGCGACGGCGATCGCGCTCGGCTATGACGCGATCGTCGGCGGGCCCGTGGACAGCCTGGCGGCCACCATATCGGTCAAGAAGGCCAACGAGGCCGGCATCCCGGTCTTCATGCTCGGCCGCACCTCGGCGGGCGGCAAGGTCGAGCTGATCGCGCGGGCCGACAACATCTCGCTCGGCACGATCGCTGCCGAGGAGCTGGTCAAGCGCATCGAGGAGCAGCGCGGCGAGGTCGCCGGCAAGGTGCTCGAGCTGCACGGCCCCATGGACCAGGTCAACGCACGCCAGCGGTCGGAGGCGATCCAGGCGGTGCTGGCGAAGCACCCGAAGATCGAGCTGATCCGCAAGCTGCAACACTGGACGCCGGAGGAGTTCTTCGACATCACCAAGTCGGTCGCCAGCGCCAACGAGCTGGTCGGCATCACCATGGGCAGCGACGTGATTCCGGGCGTCGATGCGGCGCTCGACTCGCTCGGCCAGCTCAAGAAGATCGGCGAGCCCGGCCACATCGTGGTGACCGGAATCGACGCCGATCCCCGCATCCTCGATCTGATCGGCAACGACCTGTGGGATGCGTCCGCACTGCAGGACATGGTGGGCTACGGCACGATCCTCGCCCATTACATCAAGCATTACCTCGACGGCAGCTTCAAAATTACTGCCGCCGGTCCCATCGACAATCCGGGCGCGCCCTATCACGGGATCGAGGCGCGCTGGTCCGAGGCCACCGAGGGTTGGCAAATCGAGACGCCGAGCCGCCCGGTGGACAAGTCGAACTACACCGACCCCACCCTCTGGGGTAACGCGATCAAGAAGTACCAGTAGACCCGCGCCAAGGGCATGCAGGAATCGGGCGGGCCCGCCCGATTCCTGCGGCCGGGCGATGAGCCGCGGCGGCGCGACGGCGAGTTGCCGCGGCCTCGCATGATCCTTATCGGCTGCACACGGCGAGGCGACCGGGATTGACCAGGTTCCTCCTCAGGAACGCGGTCTGGATCGTGCTCCTGTTCACGACGATCGCGTTCGTCGCCGTCGAGCCGCGCCTTCTCTCGGTGCGGATATTCATCAACGTTCTGGAGCACTCGTCGATCCTCGGCATTCTGGTGATCGGCATGATCTTCTGCCTGCTCGCCGGCCGCTTCGACCTGTCCTCGGAATCGACGCTGGGTTTCACCGCGCTCGTCGGCGCGTGGATGGTGTCGACCAACCCGTTCTTCGGCTCGGGCTGGCAGCTGCCACCGGCTTTGGTCATCGTCCTCATGCTGGGGATGGGGGCGGGGGTCGGGTGCCTCAACAGCTTCTTCATCATCAAGCTCCGCGTGAACGCCTTCATCGTGACGCTCGCCATGCTGCTGGCGCTCCGGGGCTTCACCTATGTCTTCACCAACGCCAACACGATGTACGACCTGCCGCCTTCGTTCGCCGCGCTCGGCGGCTACAGCATCGGCGGTCTGCTGCCGGTGTCGGTGATCCTGTTCCTGGGTCTGTTCGTCCTGAGCCAGTTCGTTCTCAGCTACACCGCTTTCGGCCGCGACCTCTATGCGATCGGCGGCAACCGCGAGGCGGCGTTCGCCGCAGGCATCCGGGTCGATCGGCGGACGCTCACCGCCTTCGTCCTTTCAGGTATGCTGGGCGCGCTGGCGGCCTGGGTGCTGGCAGGCCGGCTGCAGGCGGTGACCATCAACCTCGGGCAGGGCATGGTGTTCGAGGTCTTCGCCGCCGCGGTGATCGGCGGGGTGAGCCTCGCCGGCGGCAAGGGCACCATGATGGGGCCGCTCGGCGGGGTGCTGCTCCTGGGCGTGATCACGACGGGGCTCAGCGTCATGCCGATCTCCAGCTTCTGGGTCGACGCCGTACGTGGGGTCCTGATCCTGGCCGCCGTCGTGCTGTGGCGCGTGTCGGAGATATTCGAAGAGCGATGGCGCACGGGGACAGCCTGATGAGCGGGGCGGAACGCAAAGCGCTGCTGCGCGTGCGCGGGCTCTCCAAGCGCTTCGATCACGTCGTGGCGCTCGATGGCGTGAGCTTCGAGGCGCATGGCAACGAGGTGCTGGGTCTCGTCGGCGACAACGGGGCGGGCAAGTCGACGCTGATCAAGCTGGTCTCGGGTGTCCATCGCCCCAACGCGGGCGAGATCGTCTTCGCCGACGAAGAGGTGGCCTTCGCGACGCCGCGGGACTCGCGCGAGCGCGGCATCGAGGTGATCTACCAGGACATGGCGCTGGTGGACGAGCTTGAAGTCTGGGAGAACGTCTTCCTCGGCCGTCTGCTGCGCACGCAGATCAAGACCATCGACCGGCGGCGCATGATCGCCGAGGCGGCGGAGCTGCTGGAGAGCTTGGGCCTCGGCTCGCTGTCGCCCACCTCTCAGGTGGGCTATCTCTCGGGCGGGCAGAAGAAGGCGGTGGCCATCAGCCGCGCGCTCTATTGGGACGCGCGGCTGATCTTCATGGACGAGCCGACCGCCGCGCTCGCGGTGGTCGAGATCGGCAAGGTGCTCGAGCTGATCGGCCGCCTGCGCGAGACCGGCGTGGCCGTGGTATTCGTGAGTCATAATCTGCAGGAGATATTCTCGACGGCAGACCGCATCATGGTGCTGCACCGGGGTCAGCTCGCCGGCATCAGGCCAACCGGAGAGACCGACCAGGACGAGATCATCAAGCTCATGATGGGCGTGCGTTGAAGACGGCGCCCGTCGCCGAGCGGGAGGGAGCGCAGTGACGATCAGTGCGGAGCAGTTGGCGCAATACGAGCGCGATGGATTCCTCATCGTCGAGGGAATGTTCTCGGACGACGACCTCCAGCCGGTGATCGACGAGTTCGAGGCGGCCGTCGACTCGCTCGCCGGGCGCCTGTTCGAGGCGGGCCGAATCACCAGCGCGTACGCGGATGAGGGCTTCTACACCCGCATGGCCAAGGTCGCCGCCGAGTACGACGAAGCACCCGGCCTCATGCAAATCTCCACGCCCATGGGGCCGGAGCTCGCGGCGCTCTGGTCGTCGGATCGCCTGCTCGGCATCGTGGCCGCGATCATCGGCCCCGATATCGAGGGCGGTGCGATCTGGAACGTGCGCCCCAAGGTGCCGGAAAACGTATTGATGACGGTGCCGTGGCACCAGGATTCCGGCTACCTCGCGCCGGGCGGCCAGGGTACTGCGCAGCCCGCCTGCTGGATCCCCCTGCTCGACGTGGGCGAGGAGAATGGCTGCCTGCAGGTCGTGCGCGGCGGTCACCGGCCCAGCGGCAACGCCCGCCACAAGGTCGAGAAGGTGATCGGCGATCCGCGCTCGTGGTATCTCTACATCGACGAAGACGACCTGCCCCCCGGCGACGTGGTGACCTGCGCGATGCGCAAGGGCTCGGTGCTCTTCATCCATGAGAACATGCCGCACCGGGGGCTCTGGAACCGCTCCGACCACGTGCGCTGGGCGATCGACGTGCGCTGGCAGCGGCCGAGCGACCCGACAGGGCTGGAGGGTGTGCTGATCCGCGGACCCCGGATGCGCAGAGGCGACGACCCCGGCTTCCGCCCCGACATGATGGCGTGGGCACGGGAGGAGCGGGAGAAGTACGACGCATGGGTCAACAGAGGCGACGGCGACCCGCTGAACCCGGCGATCGACGGCTCCTGGTATTTCGCCCGCTGGGACCCCGCGTTCAGCGCGGACGACCCGGCGCAGGCGGAAGAGAGACCCTAGTGTCCCGATCGAGAAGCTCGTACGCTTTGCCGAGAACCCCAATACGTCATGGCCGGGCTTGACCCGGCCATCCACGTGTTGGCTCGAGACTCAACGGATCTGGCAGAGAGAGATGCCCGGATCACCCCCGGACTTGATCCGGGGGCCGGGCATGACGAGAAGAAGTGGAGAGTCGGGGAGACTGCACGGCCAACCCGAAATTATGCGAACTTCAGAAACTGGACACTAGCGCTTGAGGCCGGCCAGGTCCCAGCCCACCTGGTTGTACATGTCGGGCGCGTTCCAGAGGCCGCGCAGGTACTTGATCTTGCCGTCCTCGACGAAGCAGATCTGCGAGAATTGGCAGTCGAAGCGCTGGCCGGTGCCCGCAAGGCCGAAGTAGTCCTTCGTGATGGTGCCGCTCATCCAGCCCATGTCGCAGACGACGTTGCCCTGGACGCAGAACGCCTCGATGTAGAGCGAGAGGTCGGGCACGGCGTCGAGCCAGCCCGCACCGAACTTGCGGATTGCGTCATGGCCCACCGCCGACGGCAGGGTGATGTCGTGATAGACCCCGTCTTCGGCCATGACCGCCACCACCTCGTCGATGTTCTGGCTCGACCAGCCCCGGCACTGACGGACGAGGAGCGCGAGATTGTCCCGCTCGCTCTCGCTCATGTCGCCGAGGCTGTCCACCGGCTCGTCGGCCAGGTTGCGCTCGCTCATCAGCCACTCGCGTGTGCCCATGCGTTGCTCCCCTCCTTGGCGCTGGTTCGGTACTCGTCCGCCGCATCATCCCACCAACCCGGAGTTCTCACCACGGTTGGGGACTGAGCATCCGGCGACGGACCGGGTGCAGGAAATTTGGAGGGCCGGGGCGCCAAACCGCCCCGCGCCCGGGGCGGCGCGCCCCCCCCCAATGGGCGGAACACAAACCAGCGGGGGGCGCCCCCCCCGCCGGGGGGGAATTAAA
>JAPPKP010000159.1 GCA_028819955.1 Rhodospirillaceae bacterium
ATGAAGCGCCCGATAACGTCTGCTTCGATTGGGAAAACGGCAACAGGGATGCGGTCGAGGCGGCCTTCGCGAACGCGCACCACGTGACGACGCTCGACCTCGTGGTCAACCGGCTCGTGCAGGTTCCCATGGAGGCCCGCGCCGTCAACGCCGAGTACGACGAAATAAGCGGGCGCTACACCGTCTATCTCTCAAGCCAGAATCCGCACATGGCCCGCAGCCTGTTGGCGAACGACATCTTGCATGTGCCCGAGACCAAGGTGCGGGTCGTTGCGCCGGATGTAGGTGGAGGATTCGGTGCCAAGAGCTTCGCCTATGGGGAGGAATGTATCGCCGCCTGGGCCGCCAGGAGATTGGGGCGTCCGGTCAAATGGACGTCCACCCGGTCGGAGAGCTTTCTCACCGATTCGCAGGCACGGGATCATGTCACGCATGCGGAACTGGCCCTCGGTGCCGACGGGACCTTTCTTGCGCTACGCGTGAAGACGACGGCGAACCTGGGCGCCTACCTGTCGACCTTTGGGCCGGCGATCCCAACGTTTTTCTTTACGACAATCTTGTCGGGCACCTATAGGACGCCGGCAATTCATTGCGAGATAAGGGGCGTGTTCACGAACACCGTTCCGGTCGACGCGTATCGCGGCGCGGGCCGGCCGGAAGGTGCCCTGGTCGTCGAGCGCCTAGTTGAAAATGCCGCGCGCGAGATAGGGATCGATCGCGCCGAAATTCGGCGGCGCAATTTCATCCCGAAAGACGCGATGCCGTACAAGACGCCGGTGGGCCTCGAGTACGATTGCGGCGACTTCGCCACTCTCTTGGAGGAGGCGCTGAAGATCGGCGATTACCAGGGTTTCGAACAGCGTCAGAGCGAGAGCCGGGCGAAGGGCCGGCTGCGGGGAATCGGCATCTCGTCCTTTATCGAGAACGGGTCCATGGGACCGTCGAAACTGCTCGGTTCGTTCGGCTCCCGGGTCGGCTTTCCGGAGTCGGCGCAACTGCGTGTGCATCCTGAAGGCTCGGTGACGTTGTTCACCGGCAGCCATTCGCATGGACAGGGTCACGAGACCACATTCGCCCAGGTGGTCGCCGACCGCCTGGGCATCTCCCTGAGCAAGATCGAGGTCGTCCACGGGGATAGCGATCAGATCCCCTTCGGGACCGGCACCTACGGCTCGCGCTCGATGGCGCTCGGTGGATCGTCGGCCTTTCTGGCGGTCGAAAAGGTAATCGAGAAGGGCAAGAGGATTGCGGCCCACCTTCTCGAAGCGAGCGACGTCGACATCGAATTCAAGGATGGTGCCTATGCAGTCGTGGGCACCGACAAATCGATGAGCTTTGAGGAGGTCGCCGGAGAAGCGTACCTGGTGCACAACTTTCCGCCCCAGGACGTCGAGCCCGGCCTGGACGAGACCGCGTTCTACGATCCGCAGAACATGACCTACCCCAACGGGTGTCACGTCTGTGAGGTCGAAATCGATCGAGAGACGGGCGAGCTGGAGATTGCGCGATACGTCGTCGTCGACGACTTCGGGACGATCATCAATCCGATGGTCGTCGAGGGCCAAGTTCACGGCGCCCTCGCGCAGGGTATGGGCCAGGCGCTCCTGGAAAATGCCGTTTACGATCAGGATACGGGGCAGCTTCTGGCCGGCTCGTTCATGGATTACTGCATGCCGAGAGCAGGCTTCTTGAGCACTCTCGAACACGCGACCAACGAGGACAATCCGTGTACCCACAACCCTCTCGGCGTCAAGGGCTGCGGGGAGTCGGCAACCATCGGGTCTCCCGCCGCCGTGACGAACGCGATCGTCGATGCGTTGTCCCCGCTCGGCATTACCCACATCGATATGCCGGCAACGCCGGAGAAACTGTGGCGCATCGTTCGGGAAGCGACAGAGGTGGGGCCGGCCGGATAAGACTGCAAGCAGCGACACGGCTGAGATCACCTGCCCTGAACCGCAGACGGCCGGCGCGGTCGTGCGGGGCGACTAAGGACGGCTTTTCTCACCCGATGCAATACGGAGCCACCGGGACCGTAAGGCGTAGTCGAATGGTCGCTTGCAGATGTCAAGACCCCGTTTGTGCGTCCCGACCATGGCAGGCGGGAGCGCCGACCGGAAGGTAGACGGGGAGGCACACCTCATGGGGCAATTCGGTGTTGGGCAGTCCGTCCGACGCAAGGAGGATGATCTCCTTCTAACAGGGCGCGCGCGGTTCCAGGACGATGTCAACTTGGAGGGCCAAGCCCATGCAGCCATCCTCAGATCGACGCACGCCCATGCCGAGATCCGGGTGCTCGACACGGCCAAGGCGGTGGCCGCCCCGGGTGTCCTCGCGGTCTACACCGGAGCCGATGTTGCGGCCGCCGGCCTGACACCGCTCCCCTGCGTCGCCTTCCCGCGCACGGGCGCGCTCAAGCGGCGCGATGGCAGGGACGCCTTCTGCCCGCCACATCCGATAATCTCTGCGACGAGGGTAAGACATGTCGGAGACCCGGTGGCGATGGTGGTCGCCGAGACGCAGTTCGAGGCGCTCGCCGCCACAGAGTTGATCGACGTTGCCTACACGCCGCTCCCTGCTGTGACGGAGACGGCGGAGGCCGCAAATCCCGATTCGCCCCGGCTGTGGGACGAGGCGCCGAACAACATCTGCTTCGACTGGGAGAAAGGCGACCGGGCAGCGACAGAGGCTGCGTTCGCCGCAGCCGAGCGGATCGTTTCGCTTGACCTCGTTAACAATCGTGCGGTGGCCTGCACGATTGAGCCGCGTGGCGCAACCGGCGTCTACGACGACGCCGAGAAGCGCTACTCCCTCTATGTCAACTGCCAGCACATTTATCACGTGCGCAGCATGATCGCCGCGAGCCTTGGCATCGACGAGGCGGCGCTGCGGGTGATTTCGCCGGAGATGGGCGGCGGCTTCGGCATGAAATATTACGCCTATCCGGAGCACCCGCTGGTGCTGTGGGCGGCCAAGGCTCTCGGTCGGCCCGTCAAGTGGTACAGCGGGCGGACGGAGGCTTTTCTGAGCGACACTCAGGGGCGCGATCACGTCAGCCATGCCGAGCTTGCTCTCGATGCGACCGGCCGATTTCTTGGGCTACGTGTGCACACGATCGCCAATCTCGGCGCCTACTGCTCGGACCACGGGCCGCTCAGCCCTTCGATACTCTATTCCGAGATGCTGGGCGGGCCGTACGCGACGCCGGCGATCTTCGCCGAGGTGCAAGGCGTCTTCACCAACACGGTCTGGACCGACGCCTATCGCGGCGCCGGGCGACCCGAAGCCACCTACCTGATCGAGCGTCTGATCGACAAGGCGGCGAGCGAGCTGGGAATCGGCGCGGATGAGCTCCGCCGACGCAACTTTGTCCCGCCGGAGCGCATGCCCTACGCCGGGCCACTCGGGGTGACGTACGATTCCGGCGAGTTCGCGCGCAACGTCGACGACTGCATGCGGCTTGCCGACTGGGACGGCTACGCTGCGCGCCGCAGGGCAAGCGAGGCCCGAGGCCGCCTCCGCGGTATCGGCATGGCCGCCTACATCGAGAAGACCGGCACGCATCCGGTCGAGATGGCCGAGATTCGCTTCGACGAGAGCGGCCGGGTCAGCGTCTTCATGGGCACGATGTCGTCGGGCCAAGGCCATTACACGACCTTCGCCCAGCTCGTCGAGGAGAAGCTCGGGATCCCCTACGACGCAATCGACGTGATCCAGGGCGATACCGACAATCTGCCCGAGGGCGGCGGCACGGGCGGCTCGCGCTCCTCCTATGTCGGCGGCACGGCGATCCATCTCGCCGCCGAGAAGATCAAGGCGAAAGCGGCGGCTCTGGCCGCGCATTTACTGGAGGTCGCCGAGGCGGATCTGAGCTTCGAGGACGGCATTTTCAAGGTGGTCGGCACCGACCGCTCGATCGGCCTGCTCGAGCTCGCCGCAGCCGCCCGCGATCCGATCCACCTGCCGACTGGCATGGCGACGGGCCTCGACGAGCGCGGGCGGGCGGAGGTGACGAGCTTCACCTATCCAAACGGATGCCACATCTGCGAGGTCGAGATCGATCCGGAGACGGGAGCTATAGAGGTCGATCGCTACCTCTCGGTCAACGACTTCGGCACGGTGATCAACCCCATGGTCATCGCCGGTCAGGTGCATGGCGGCATCGCCCAGGGCCTGAGCCAGGCGCTCCGCGAGCACCACGTGATTGACCGCGCAACCGGCCAGCCCCTGAGCACCTCGTTCATGGACTACGGGCTGATCCGCGCCGACGAGCTGCCGGCCTTCGAGCTTGCACGGCACGAGGTGCCCTGCCGGACCAACGTGCTGGGCGTGAAAGGCGGCGGCGAGGCCGGAACCGTGGGCGCGCTGCCCTGTTTCATCAACGCCGTGGTCGACGCCTTGGCGCCGCTCGGAATCGGGCACATCGACATGCCGGCGACGCCGGAAAGGATATGGCGCGCCATTCGGGACGCCGGCGGCGACTAGCGACCGCGCGTCACTTTCCCAGGTTGTGTCCCAGAGCTCCTACACCACCTCTGGGGACACAATCCCCGGTGGCGTTCGGCCAGGGGATCGCGCCCGGCGGAAACCAGTGCCTTGTTTGCGAGCGCGAGCGCGCGAGCCTCTGCCAAGCCGACCGCCGGATAACCACCAAGGCCCAGGTCGCGGCGGCGCCCGTGGATCACGAATCGCTGCATCCACGACCGAGAACCCGAGCCCGTTACCCGTAGATAGAGCCCGTTGCCGTCACCGTGCATGCCGGGCTTCTTGATCGCCTTGACCTTTGCGGCGGAGAGTCTCGCCATTCCCAGTCCCACATCAGCCCCACTTTGATGTAGGGTAACGTAGGATATCTCGCGGCAATGTTCAGGTCCGGAACATAGAGAAAAACCCCGGAAATCCGGGGTTCTCGTGGTATGCACAAGTATTGTCTGGAAGGGGGTATGGCGGAGGGAGTGGGATTCGAACCCACGGTACGGCTTGTCACCGTACAACGGTTTAGCAAACCGCCGCCTTCGACCACTCGGCCATCCCTCCGGCGGTGTCCCGCATCGGCGCGGCCCTGCTGTTTACAGAGCCGGCCGGAACGCTGTCAACAACAGGGCATGGTGCCTACTCCGGCGCCTCCTCGCCCGCGAATTTCCAGTAGGTGTCCTTGGTGACGACCTTGCCGTCGTCGTTCAGCTCCCAGATGTCGCAGCCGAGCCAGTTGATCGTGTTGCCGTTGGTCTCGGTGCCGGTGACGGTCCACTCGGAGCAGCCCCGGTTGCCGCCGACCCAGTGGCTGCGGATCTCCCAGTGCATGTCGGGGATGCTGCGGAAGCGCTTGCGCGCCATGGCGCGGATTTCGTCCAGCCCGCGCGCGCGTCCGCCCTCCGGCGGCACGCCCCGAGAGAGCAGCCAGGACGAGTCCTCGGCGAAGTGCCGGACAATACCCTCTACGTCATGCCGGTTATAGGCGTCGCAAACTTCGGTAATCACCACGAGATTGCGGCGTTCGCTATCGTTCATTCGCTCTCCCTCACTATGTGGTGGCGCCGGCGGCCGCCCGCCCCCCCCCGCCGGGGCCTTACCCCGGGGGGGGATCGAGGGGATGGCCGGGATGAGCCAGGGAGTAGGCGATCGCGTGGGTCAGGCCGCCGCAATCGGCTTCGGTGATGAGCAGCGAAAGCGCCATGTAGCCGCGCCGGGTGGTGAAGAACCCCTTCTCGATCAGGTAGAGATGCAGCAACTGGCGCAGGCGCTCGTCCCGGGGCTGGATGTCGCGGATGGAGCGGAGCGGCTCGCTCTGGAAGTGTATCGTCATGATCGAGCCGAGGCCGGTGACCTGGAACGGCGCCCCGTGCTTGGCGGCGAGGCCGTTGAGGGCGTCGCGCAAGGCAATGCCTGAGTCGTTGAGCGCCACCTGCACCTCTGGCGTGAAGACCTTTTCGAGCCCGGCGGCGCCTGCTCTCAGCATCAGCACGTTGTTGTTGAAGGTGCCGTGGTGAACGAAAGAGCCGGGCTTCGAGGGATCGTAGCGCGACATGATCTCCGCCGGCCCGCCGAAGGCGCCGCAGGAGATTCCGCCGCCGATGTATTTGCCGAGCGTTGTCATGTCGGGGGTGACGCCTAGCTGCCCCTGGCGCCCGTTGGGAGAGACCCGGGAGGTCATCACCTCGTCGAAGATCAGCAGCACGCCGTATGCCGTACAGGCCTCGCGCAGCGCGCGCAGAAAGTGCTTGTCGCCCGGAATCGCGCCGGACGCGCCCTGCATCGGCTCGACCAGCACGGCGGCGAGGCGGTCCGCGTTCTCCCCGATCAAACGAGTCGCCTCTTCCGCGTCGTTGTAAGGCGCGATCAGGAACGGGAAGGGCATGTTGATCGGCGCGCTCGTGCGGCCGAAGTAGATGGTGCCGCCGTGATAGGCGCCCTCGAACACCATGACCAGGTCCTTGCCGGACACGGCGCGCGCGGTGACCAATGCCATCGTGTTGGCCTCGGTGCCCGAGTTGGTGAATCGCACCTGCTCGATGGAGGCGAAGCGCGCACAGACGAGCGTCGCCAGCCGCTCTTCGTAGGGGCTGGACGAGCCGTAGGCCATGCCGTCGTCGAGGGCCGCGCTCAGAGCCTCGCGGATCACCGGATGCGAATGGCCGTAGAGTCCGGCCGAGAAATCGCCGACGAAATCGGTATAGGTGTGGCCGTCGACGTCGGTCAGCGTTGCGCCGGCGGCCTTCTCAATCGAGAGCGGGAAGGGCGTGTAGAACATGCCGGTGCGGGTGTTGCCGCCGGGCATGCTCTGCTTCGCCCGCTCGTGCTGCGCCTGGCTGACGGGATTGGCGCTTGTGTAGCGCGCCTTGACCTCGTCGACCGCACTGTCGAGGTCAAGATTGCGGCCGACCGTGTCGGGCATCGTTGCCATGTCGAGTCTCGTTGCCGATTGAGCGGCGGACGATAGCCGCCCGGCCGGCGGCGCGGCAAGGGCGAGTCCACTCCGAACCTCGGGCTAAACCGAGGCGACGCCGCCCATGGCAAGCGAGCTCGAGGCGCGGAAATCCACGTCCTTGGGATGCCCGTCGAGGGCGAGGCGGACGGCGCGGTCGAGCCGCTCGACGAAAGCCTCAATCTCCGCCTCGGTCACGGTGAGCGGCGGGCAGATGCGGAGGAAATTCTTCACGCAGATCACGATCACGCCGCCCAGCGCCGCGTTGAGGCGGATGCGCTCGGCCATCGCGGGGTCGGGTGTGCGGGTCTCCTTGTCGCTCACGATATCGAGCATCTGGTAGAGCCCCTGGCCGCGCACGTCGCCGATCACTTCGTGTGCGTCGTGCAGGCGCTCCAGCGCGGCGCGCAGCACCTGGCCCATAGCGGCGGCGTGCTCGTCCAGCCTGTCGCGCAGCACGATCTCGAGCTGCTTGTCGGCGACCGCCGCCGGCAGCGGGTCGCCCGAATAGGTGCCGGCCCAGGGAAGGCCCGCCTTGCCCCGCGCCTGCTCCGCGATCTCGCGCGTGGTCACCGCGCCGCAGATTGCGAGCCCCGCGCTCATGCCCTTGGCGAAGGTCACGATATCGGGCGTCACGTCGTAGTGCTGGAAGCCCCAGAGCTTGCCCGTGCGCGCCGGCGCGAGCT
>JAPPKP010000251.1 GCA_028819955.1 Rhodospirillaceae bacterium
GAGCGGCGCAAGCTGCTCAAGCTGGTGAGCACGGCCGCGCGCTTCGAGCTGCGCGAGCTTCTCGTGGACGATCCCTCGATCATCGGCACAACGCGGCGCGTCTGGCTCACCGCGTCCAGCGACGTCGACATGCTGATCAAGGGCAGCGCACCCCGCGACGTGCCGGAGGACGAACGCCGCCTCAGCGACCGGCAGATCGCCTGGATCGACACGCTGGATGCCTCGGGCTTCATCGAGACCGGGTTCAACGGCGCGTTCTTCGTCAACGCGGATTCGCGGGAGCCCGAGATTGCCGGCATCGGCGGCGCGATCGCGGGCTCGTTCTACATGCTGCTGGTGACGCTGGTTCTGACCTTCCCCATCGGCGTGACGGCGGCGATCTACCTCGAGGAATTCGCGCCCAAGAACCGCGTCACCGACATGATCGAGGTCAACATCAACAACCTCGCGGCGGTGCCGTCCATCGTCTTCGGCCTGCTCGGGCTTGCGGTGTTCATCAACCTGTTCCACTTGCCGCGCTCTGCGCCCATCGTGGGCGGGCTCACGCTCACGCTGATGACGCTGCCGACGATCATCATCGCGGCCCGGTCCGCGCTCAAGGCGGTGCCGCCGTCAATTCGAGAGGGCGCTTACGGAGTCGGAGCGTCGCCGATCCAGGTGGTCTTCCATCACGTGTTGCCGCTCGCCATGCCCGGCATCCTCACCGGCACCATCATCGGCATGGCCCGGGCGCTGGGCGAGACCGCACCGCTGCTCATGATCGGCATGGTCGCCTTCATCGTCGACATCCCCGGCGGCCCCTTCGATCCGGCGACGGCGCTGCCGGTGCAAATCTTCCTCTGGGCGGACAGCCCGGAGCGCGGCTTCGCCGAGAAAGTTTCGGCGGCAATTCTAGTGCTGTTGGCCTTTCTGATCCTGATGAACGCGGTGGCGATCTATCTCAGGCGCAAATTTGAAATCCGCTGGTAAGCGGGTCGGGAGTGGTATCGTGATCGATGACACCGACGGGATTGTCTCACTAATGATGGATGAGGCTGGCGCACCCGCTGCTGCGCCCGAAGCCGTTCACGCCGTGGCCCACGTCGAGGCGCCAGCGCCCATCAGGATGCGCGCCCGCGACGTCAACGTCTTCTACGCGGACAAGCAGGCGCTCTTCGATGTCGACATCGATCTGGCCCTGAACAAGGTGACGGCCCTGATCGGCCCGTCGGGCTGCGGCAAGTCCACCTTCCTGCGCTGCCTCAACCGTATGAACGACATCATCGACATCTGCCGGGTGACCGGCTCGATCACGCTGGACGATCGCGACATTTACGGCCGCGACATCGACGTGGTGCAGCTCAGGGCGCGCGTCGGCATGGTCTTCCAGAAGCCCAATCCGTTTCCCAAATCGATCTACGAGAACGTGGCCTACGGCCCGCGCATCCACGGGCTTGCCAGAAAGGGCCGAGAGCTCGACGACATCGTGGAGCAGAGCCTGCGCCGCGCCGGCCTCTTCGACGAAGTCTCCGACCGGTTGCAGCAGCCGGGCACCAGTCTCTCCGGCGGGCAGCAGCAGCGGCTCTGCATCGCCCGCGCCATCGCCATCAGCCCCGAGGTCATCCTGATGGACGAGCCATGCTCGGCGCTGGACCCCATTGCCACGGCGAAGGTGGAGGAGCTGATCGACGAGCTCCGCGAGCACTACACCATCGCCATCGTCACCCACAACATGCAGCAGGCCGCCCGGGTCTCCCAGTTCACGGCGTTCTTCCACCTGGGCGAACTCGTGGAGTTCGAGGCGACCGAGCAGATCTTTACCAACCCGCACGATCAGCGGACCCAGGACTATATTACCGGGCGCTTCGGGTAGGCGCGGACCGGGCGAGGGACGAGGAGAGCGACCGATGGCTGCCGAGCACACGGTCAAGGCCTACGACGAGGAGCTGGATCGCATGGACAACGCGATCCTGGAGATGGGGGGCATCGTCGAGCAGCAGCTCGCCGCGTCCATCGCTTCGCTGGCCCGCCGCGACGACGAGCTCGCATCAAGGGTGATCACCGAAGATAAGCGGGTGGACGCTCTGGAGGCCGAGATCGACCAGCTTGCGGTGCGCATCCTGGCGCTGCGCCAACCTGTCGCGGTGGACCTCAGGGTCATCACCGCCTCGCTCAAGGTCGCAAGCGATCTCGAGCGCATGGGTGATTACGCCGCCAACGTGGCCAAGCGCTCCATCGCCATCCAGGATATCGACCCGATCCGGCTCACCCACACGATCTCGCGGATGGCGGGCATCGCCCAAGGCATGATCAAGGACGTGCTCGATTCGTTCAGAGACCGCGATGTGGAGCGCGCGATGGCGGTCTGGAGGCGAGACGAGGATGTGGACGAGTCTTACAACAGCCTGTTCCGCGAGCTGCTCACCTACATGATGGAGGACCCGCGCCGCATCACCACTTGCGCGCACCTGCTCTTCATCGCCAAGAACATCGAGCGGATCGGCGATCACGCGACCAACATTGCGGAGACCGTGAACTACGTCGTGACAGGCACCCCCATCGAGGAGGAGCGGCCCAAGGGCGACGTCACGCCCTTCCACCAGGCGGGCGACGAGACGGAGGCCGCGCCATGAAGCCATACATTCTGGTCGTAGAAGACGAAGCGGCGCTGCTTACGCTGCTCCGCTACAACCTGGAGAAGGGCGGCTTCGAGGTGGGCGAGGCCGTGGACGGCGAGGAGGCGCTGCTTATGGTCGACGAGCGGCGCCCCGACCTGATGGTGCTCGATTGGATGCTGCCGACTCTATCCGGCATCGAGGTCTGCCGCCGCATCCGGCGCAGGCCAGACCCGCAACCGCTCCCGATTGTCATGCTGACGGCGCGCGGCGAGGAGGCGGACCGGGTGCGCGGCCTCGACGGCGGCGCGGACGACTACGTGGTCAAGCCGTTTTCGCCGGCGGAGCTACTCGCCCGAATTCGCGCGATCCTGAGGCGCATGCGGCCTGCGCTTAGCGACGAGGTGCTGCACTATGCCGATCTGAAGATGGACCTCGCCGCCCACAGGGTTACGCGAGGCGTCGATTCGATCCACCTCGGGCCGACCGAGTTCCGGCTGCTGCGGCATTTGATGGAGCATCCCGGGCGTGTCTTCTCGCGTGAGCAGCTCCTCGATTCGGTCTGGGGCCCGGACATCTTCATCGAGAGCAGGACGGTCGACGTGCACGTGCGGCGCTTGCGGCAGGCGCTCAACGCCGAGCACCGCCCGGATCTGATCAGGACCGTCCGCTCAGCCGGTTATGCCCTCGACTCAAGCGTGGGATGATTACTTCCGGCGACTGGCCGCCGGCGATTACGCCAATTGTGACATTTACGCCACAGTGAGTTGGAAATTGGTGTATCTAACAGGTTTCCGGCATGTTCAATGGTGTATGGAGCTTGCGTTGCGCACGCGCTCTAGGCCATTCTCGGGGCGCGGCTAGTAGCGCCAATACAAAGGCGCACTGCCGCTGAACCATGCATGGAACACCCTAATCGCGCGAATGAGGAGGATGGGAGTATGAAAAAGGTACTGTTGAGCACGACGGCTCTCGTGGCCGCCGGCCTTCTGGTCACCAGCGTGGCCTACGCCGACGAAGAGGCCATGGCCGAAGAAGAGATGATGGCCGAAGAAGAGATGATGGCCGAAGAAGAGATGATGGAAGAGGAGATGATGGCGGCCGAGCCGGTCTCGGTCGGCCTCAGCGGCAGTGCTCGTGTCGTCGCAGGCGCTTCGACCGATGACACCTCACCGATGCTGGCGGAGTACTTCGAGCTGACGGTCTCGGGGTCCGCGACCATGGACAACGGCCTGACCTTCGGCGTCTCGGCCACCAGCGAGCAGGGCGGCACGTTCTTCTATGACCGCTCCATCACAATCGGTGGTGCCTTCGGCGACATCCAGCTCGGCGACACTCGGAGCGCGCGCGGGCAGATGCGGATTGCGTCGGCCGGTGCCACCAGCAGCTTCGGCGTCAACGGTCCCTATCAGGGGGGCGTCGCCCAGGCCGTTGGCACCAACAACTCCGGCGCTGGCATCGACGCGCGGGATACCAAGATCATCTACAAGTCGCCATCCGTCGGAGGTATCCAGCTCGGCCTGAGCTATGCGCCGGATGGTACTGTGTCAGAGCAGTTCTCGGTTGCGGCCACGTTCTCACAAGCTCTTGGCGATGCCAGCGTGGCCGTCAATGCCGGTTACGAGCAAGGCGACGCAAGTGGCACCTCGGTCAATGACCTGAATGCCGGCGCCTCAATCTCAATCGACGATATCACCCTCAGCGGCGGCATGAGGGCCTCGGATGACGGCACGAACGAGACCATGCAGACGGACATCGGTGCCAGCCTCGCAATGGGTCCGCTCTCCGTCAGTGCCGGCTGGGGCAGCACGGATACCACAGACATGTACGCGCTCGGTGCCGCCTACCCGCTAGGCGAGGGCGTGCAGCTCGACACCCAGCTCGACTTCGGCGACAACGACGGCGACGAGTGGGTCCAGTTCATGGCTGGCGTAGCTATCAGCTTCTGATCGGCCTTCGCCGATACATTTCCCAGGGGAGCGCTCCGGCGCTCCCCTTTTTTGTCTGCTCGAAGGGATGCGAGGAGAGGACACGCCCGGCGCAGGCATTGCGTGACTGTCGTCGCGCAGCCTTGACTCTCTATCGGATCCCGCACCGACGGGAATTGTGCTGCATCTCCCGCCGACTTACGCTGGATACGCAGGTGGGGCGTCGCAACGGGGAGGACAGGGAATGAGTCGAATCTTATTCGGAGTACGCTGGATTTCTGCGACGGCGCTGGCCGCCTACCTCACGTTCGGCGGTGCAATCGCCACGCAGGCCGAGGAAGGCGCGTGGTACATCGGGGCCAACATGCCTCTCATGTTCATCGACGATTCGGAGGCAACCTCCACCACGACCGTGCAGCAGATGCCGCCGCTCACGATCGGTGCCACTGTCAAGTCCGAGCACGACACGGGCTACAAGTTCGGCGGCGTTCTCGGCTACCACCTCGACAGCAATATCCGCATCGAGGGCGAGCTCTTCCTCGCCAGGGCCGAGATCGCCCAGATCACCAACACTGCTATCACGCTACCTGGGCCGCTCAGCTCCGTTCGCATTTCAGATGTAGCCCTCGATCCGACCGGCACGGCTGAGCAGTTCGGCGCCATGCTCAACGTCTGGTACGACTTCGAGATGGACAACGACTGGACACCATATGTCGGCGCCGGCCTCGGCTTCATCCGCGTCGACCAAGGCGACCTGGATTACGATGAGGGCAAGTTGGCGAATGCAGTGCTCATGGCGCTTGGCCAACAGCAACAATTGCCGCCGGGACTTGTGCCCGAACCTTCTGCCACCGATTCCGCGTTCGCCTATCAACTCGGGGCGGGTGTCGGCTACGCGCTCTCGGACACAACCACGCTCCACGTCGGATATCGGCTGCAAGCCCTCAACGGCCTGGAGTTCACCGGCACGAACCAAGCTGCGTCAGTGAGGGCGGAGACCGACCTGCGGGTTCACTTCCTCGAGATTGGCATCCGGCAACTCTTCTAGAGAGCCGAGAGCGCGCCTTCGAAGGCGCGCTCAAGCACCGCCGGCGCTGCGGAGCCCCGCTTCGGCAATAACCTCGGCGATGGCCTGCTCGCCGCGCGGCGCCATCAGGTGCGCGCCGGCGACGCCGTCCACTCCCCGAAGCTCCTCGATCAGCTCGACGCAGATGCGGATGCCCTCGGCCTGCGGGTCTTCGGCGCCCTCGAGGCGCGCGATAACGCTGTCCGGGATGTGCACGCCGAAGAGGTTCTCGTTCATCCAGCGCGCCGAGCGCGCGGATCTTATGGGCCCGATGCCGACGATGATGGACGTGCGCTCAGGGATACCGAAGTCCCCGAGCCAGGCGAGGTAGCGCTTCAGCTTCGCCAAATCGAAGCAGAACTGGGTCTGGAAGAAGTCCGCACCCGCCTCGATCTTGGCTTGGAGGCTGGTGGGCGTATCGCCCGCTTTCGGCTCGCGGGGCGCATCGGCACCCCCGATCAGCAACCGGGGCGCCGAGGCGAGGCTACGCCCGCCAGGGAGCACGGCCTCGTCCCGCATGCCTCGGACCACAGCCATGAACTCGTTGGATTTCAGGTCGAAGACCGGCTTCGTCTCCGGCTGATCGCCGGCATCGACCGAATCGCCAGTGAGGCAGAGCAGGCTGTGCACGCCCATTGCCGCCGCCCCCAGCACGTCGGCCTGCAGCGCGAGCCGGTTGCGATCACGCATAGTGAACTGGAGCACCGGCTCAATGCCGTCTTGCGCGAGGATCGCGGCGGTCGCGAGCGGCGAGAGATGCGCGCGCGCGCCGGCACCGTCGAGCACGTTGACGGCATCGGCCAGCCCCTTGAGGCAGCCGGCGCGGGCCAGAACGTCCGCCGGGTCCACCGAGTCGGGCGGGCCCATCTCCGCCGTGATGGCGAACTCGCCCGCACGCAGCACGCGCTCCAGCCGGCCTGCGCTCTTCGCCCCGTCTGCCATGCCCCTCTCCGACGCACTCGTAAGCCGCCCCGCCGGCGGCCGGCGCGCGACCATAGAGGGCGCGGGCCGCACAATCCAGCGCGCATTCGCTTCGGATCAGAGGAGACGCTGGCGTGCCTTGAGCGCGGTGCCGAGGGTTCCGTCGTCGAGATAGTCGAGCTCGCCACCGACTGGCAGCCCGTGTGCGAGGCGAGAGATTGTGACACCGCTCTCGGCGAGCCGGTCGGTCAGATAGTGCGCCGTGGTCTGACCGTCCACGGTGGCGCTCGTGGCGAGGATGACCTCGCCGACCTCGGGCGCGCCGGCCCGGGCGACGAGGCCGGCGATGGCGAGGTCCTCCGGCCCGATCCCGTCGAGCGCCGACAGGAGCCCGCCCAGCACGTGATAGCGGCCGCGAAACATCAGCGTGCGCTCCAGCGCCCAGAGATCCGCGACCTGCTCGACGACGCAGATGGCCGAGCGGTCGCGTTCCGCATCCGCGCAGATCCCACACGGGTCCTGGGCGTCGAGATTGCCGCAAGTGGCGCACGGTCGGACGCTTTCCGCCGCCGTGCGCAGCGCGCCCATGAGCGGCTCCAGATGCGATTCGCGCCGCTCCAGCAGGTGCAGCGCCGCGCGACGGGCCGAGCGCGGCCCGAGACCGGGGAGCTTGCCGAGATGCCCGACCAGCCGCTCGATCGCAGGGCTCGTCATCGCGGGCTCGTCATTGGGCTTCGGCGGGCGTCCTCACAGGCCGAGGTCGAGGCCCGGCGGCAGCTTGAGTCCGCCGGTGACCTCGGCCATCCGTTCCTGAACGAGCTGCTCGACCTTGGCCTTACCGTCGTTGAAGGCTGCGACGATGAGGTCCTCCAGCACCTCCACCTCGTCGCCGGTCACCAGCGCCGGGTCGATGGAGAGGCGGCGCATCTCCCCCTTGCCCGTGAGCGTCACCCGCACCAGGCCGCCGCCCGCCGTTCCCTCGACCTCCAACGCACCGAGGCTTTCTTGCAGTTCGGCCATCCTGGTCTGCATTTCCTGCGCCTGCTTCAGCATCTTGCCGATGTTCT
>JAPPKP010000356.1 GCA_028819955.1 Rhodospirillaceae bacterium
GGTTGGGACCGCGCGCCTTGAACGCCTTGGTGTAGGCGAGCTTGGCCTGGACGTGGGCCTGGCTCATGTACTTGATCCACTCCAGCGCGAGCTCCTTGTTCTCGCTCTGCTTGCATACGGTGGCCACTTCCTGCCAGCGGATGCCGCCCTGCACCGGGATTGTCGCTTCCATGTTGGTGTAGCCGGCGAGCTTCAGGTCGATGTCGAGGTCGCCGACCATGGCGGCAGCGACGTCGCCGTTGATCATCGCCTGCACGATGGGCTGGGCGCTGGAGCCGAACATGTTGACCTGGGGCCTGAGCTTCAGCAGCCAGTCGCGGACGGCGCCGAGCTGCTCGTCGGTCAGGTCGTAAGGGTTCTCCTTGTTGGGATGAACCGCGAGGCTCGCGTTGCCCATGTTCGGCAGATACCAGTCGAAGATGCCGACCTTGCCTTCGAACTTGGGCAGGAACAGCGAGTTCCAGTCGCCGCTCTCCTCGAAGCTCATGTGATCCGTGTTGTAGGAAATGGCGTAGAAGCTGAAGCGCGTCGGCGTGCCCCAGACCATCCCGTCGCCCGCCTGCACCTGGTACATGTTGTTGAATTTCGGGTGGTAGTTGGCAAGCTCGCTAACTTCGCCCGGGTTGTAGGGCTCGATCGCGTCGATGGCGGCGAGCTTGCGGATATACTCCGCGTCCACCAGGACGTTGTCGTAGGTTCCGCGCGGCGTCTGGTTGAAGAACTGGAGCATCTGCTCGCCGCCGATGTAGATCTTGAATTCGACCTCGACGCCGTGCGTGTCCTCGAACTCCTGGATTACGCCCTTCTCTTCGTAGCCTGGCCAGGTCAGGACCCGAAGCTTGTCTGCCGCCCGCGCGCTGCGCGAGAAGATGGTGAGGGAGCCCGCAGCCGCGGCGCCGGCCGCCGCCGCACCGCCCTTCAACAGGGTCCGTCGATTGATTTTGAGACCAGTGAGTTCGGTTTTCTTCGGATTGTCGCTGTGATTCATCGGAGCCTCCTTGCCGCATCAGCCCGTTGAAGGGCGGCCCGTCTGCCGGGGGCGACGGCGCGGTGCGGGCGGTGACGGCCCGTGCCGAACGACCTCACCAATATCCCGAGAAGGGCCCTTCTTGTCTCCCATGCCCTGCCGCAGCTCCAGGCATGGCGCCTCGATCATTTGATACCCTGGGAAGCGGCTCTGTCAATGCGCCACCGGTTTCGGGTGACGTACGAGACCATACGTTGACAGATGTTCGATACAGGCGCGCCGCTCGCTACGTCGATGCCGCCGTCTTCGCCCACTGCCGCTCGCGCAGCCGGCGCTTCATCCTCTCGTGGGCCTCGTCCGAGCCGTCGTGGTACGTGCCCATCAGCTTGTCGATGATCGGCATCTCGTCGCTGCCGTAGTTGCACTCGAAGTACTGGTGGTGGAGGTAGTGCATGTAGAGGCCGATGGAGAGGCTCCGGCCGCTCTCCTTGCCGAAGCGATCGAATCCACTGTGGCCTCCCGCCGGCGACAGGCCCATGTGGACGAGGTGGAACATGGCGTGCAACGGGTGCGACGCGATCACCCAGTGCACGACGACTCCTGAGAAGTAGATCAGGTGCTCGATCGGGTGCATCGAGAGCCCCGACCACGGCCCGATGTTGACATTGCGATGGTGCAGGTAGTGGGCGCAGCGGTAGAGCGGCTTCCAGTGCAGCAGACGGTGGGTGAGATAGAAGTGGACGTCGCGGATCAGCGGGATCAGCACCATAAGGACGACGAACCAGGCCGGACTCGACGCGAAGTCGAGATAGGGGATCATCTCGTTGGCGTAGAGCCACCAGGTCACCGCTTCGTAAGCGGTCCAGATCGTCACCCCGCTGGCGAGGGACCAGAACATGTTCTCGCGGACCTGACTGCCGAAATGCCGTGACTTGCCCCTGGCCGGCGGCATCCGCGTCGAGTATCGGAAATCAGTCCCCTGAGCCTTGAACACGTAGAGGTAGAGGTGCATGCCGCCGAAGAAGAAGATCGCCAGGCCCAGATTGCGGGCGAAGATGAGCGCGATCCACCACGCCTCGAACGTGGTCATTTCGACGAGCGGCGGCGTCAGGAAGTACCAGGCCAGAACCGCTACGCCCAGGTACATCGCGTACCAGGGCCACAGATAGCCCGGCCAGCCGAAGAACCATCTGAGAATGCCGAGGGGGCGTGGCGGCCACAGCCACGGCGCCGGTAGCTGCCTGAGGTAGTCGGGTCCCCAGTTGCCGCGCACATCGCGGGTTACGACGGTGGCATCGGCCATCTTCAGCTCCCGGCCCTATGGAGCGGCACGCTCGCCCGTACCATAAGGACGGTCCGGGACCGATGTCGAGACCATCGCGGGCGCGCTCAGCTGGCGCGCTTCGCTTCCATCAGGGCGTTCTGCAGCTCGACGAGGCGGGCCTCGATGTGCGCGCCCGCCAGCACCGGCGGGTATCTGGGCGGGTCGTCCGGGCCGGTGCAGCTCTCGAGGCAACGGATTTCGGTGTTGACGTTTGCGCCCATGAAGAAGGGGATCGAGTAGCGGCTCCGCCCGGTGCGGTTGGCGGCTCGGTGGATGTTCGAGGTGAACCGGTCGTTGGTCCAGCGGGCCATAAGGTCGCCGATATTGACCACGAACGTTCCCGCGACCGGCGGAATGTCGATCCAGCGGCCCGCGCCGTTCAAGACCTGAAGGCCGGGATTGGCATCCTGCGCCAGGATGGTGAACGTCTCGTAGTCGGTATGCGCGCCGACTCCGAGCCGCGTCTCGCCCGAGGGCTGGGGCGGGTAGTGCAGGAGCCTGAGGGCGCCTGCGGCGCGGTCGAACTTGTCGCGAAAATAGGCCTCGGGAAGATCGAGCGCGAGCGCGAAGGCGCGGAGCAGGGCGTTCGAGACGTCGAGCATGGCCGCGTAATAGGCCTCGACGGCCTTGCGAAGTGTTGGCGGGTTCGAGGGCCAGAGGTTGGGTCCGTAGAGCAGGCTGCCCGCGCATTCCGGCGGGTCGTCGGGCTCGTTCTCGCGACCGAAGTCGATGACCTCGTGGGGCTCGTAGTAGTCGGTGGTGGCGTCGTGCCGCTCCTCGTAGAGCCCGGAATAGCCCCGAAAATACCGGGACTTGCTGGCGTGAATCTCGCGCTTGTCGTCTTCGGGCAGGGCGTAGAACAGCGCCATCTGCCGGAACGTCTCGTCGACGGTCGCCTGCGGCACACCATGATTGCGGATATAGAAGAAACCGACGTCAATACACGCGCTGCGCACGGCATCGCCCACGCGGCGTCGGGTCGGCTCGTCGTCCTGGAGCAGCGGCCCGATATCGATCTGCGGGACCTCCTCGAACGCCGCGACGTGCACTCGGTTCGCTTCGAGCTCACTCATGACCGTTACCCCTGCTGTCGCTCGGCGTCGTCGTTGGACCCTTCTTGGTCAAAGCAAGTCGAGACGATGCCTCGACGATCGGCGTCAGCTCAGCGCGCCAAGTAACGGACTGATTCACCTGCCGACATCCGATTAATCACCCTGCAGGCGGCACCATATATCCTGTCGACTCTCTTCGCACACTCTGCACCATACGTTGCAATTTCGGCAACGCATGGTGCAGGATTTAGCAATTCCAGCGAACAGGCCGGCTGGCTACCGTTGTTCGCGACGACGGGAGGAATCGGAGATGAGCCGAGTGGGATGCTTCGCATCGCTCCACCGCGCCTCCCGCAGCACGTCCTTCGGCAGGAGCTGGTGGACCGGCGCGCGGCACCGTCGACGCAGCGTGGACACAGGCCGCCAACGCGGCATTCGCAGCACGCGCACGGGGCGGAGGCCGCACCATCCGCCACCAGCATGACATCCATATGGGAGGCAAGACCATGACACAGCACAAGCACCCGTACGCCCGGCTCAGCCGCCGCCAGATCCTCAAGGGCGGCGCAGCGCTCGGCGGCGTCGCCGCCATGTCGTCCCTCGTCAGCGTCGAGGCACTCGGCGCCGACACTGCGAAGGTCAACATGCAGCTGGGCTGGCTCGCCAGCAACGGCATCATGGGCGAGGTCGTGGCCAAGCGCACCGGCATTTACGAGGAGCTCGGCATCGAGCTCGAGGTCACGCCGGGCGGGCCCGGTGTCGACGGAGTCGCCTCGGTCGCAGCCGGACGGGCCGAGGTCGGTCAACTCTCTTCCAGCCCGTCGCTGATGCTGGCGCGCTCCGCCGGCATCCCGGTCAAGGCCTTCGCGGCCGGCAACCAAATACATCCCTTCACGTACTTCTCGCTGGAGAGCAACCCGATCCGCACGCCTCAGGACATGATCGGCAAGACCATCGCCACCCAGCCGACAGCGGTGATCCTGCTCCGCGCGCTGCTGGCCAAGAACGGCATCGCCGAGGACCAGGTCGAGGTGGTCAAGATGGGCAGTGACATGAACCAGCTGATGACCGGCCAGGCTGCCGCCGTTACCGGCTGGCTCTCCAACACCGCTGCGCTGAGGGTCATCGGCGACGGCCGAGTCGACATGATGCTGTGGGATGCCGGCATTCAGCTCTACGCCAACGTCTACTACGCCACCGACGACATGCTGGCGGAGAACGCGGGCGTGCTGGCCCGCTTCCTCACCGGGTCTGCGCGCGGCTGGGGCGAAGTGCGCAAGAACCCGGAGGCGGGTGTCGATCACCTCGTGTCCGAGTACCGGAACCTGGACCGCGAGGCCGAGATGGAAGCGTCCGTTCCATTGCTCACCTTCGCGTTCAACGATGTCACGGCCAAGGAAGGCTGGGCGACCATGAACCCGGCGAACTGGCAGGAACAGATCGACACCTACGCCGAGCTCGACCAGTTCCAGGGTCCCACGCCGACTGTGGACGACGTGATGACGCTGGATATCCTCGCTGCCACGGAGGCCGTGAGGAAAGAGGTTGGATGACGCAGGCCGCGGTCGTGGCGTCGGGCGGCACTGAAGCCGCCCCCGCTACGGCGATCTCGGTGCGCGATCTGGCGGTCCGTTTCGACGGAGACGCCGGCAGCGTCGTCGCGCTCGACGAGGTCGGCTTCGAAGTACCCGAAGCCGGCTTCGTCACCATGCTGGGGCCGTCCGGCTGCGGCAAGTCCACGCTGCTGCGGGCGATCGCCGACCTGGTCCCGATGAGCGCGGGTTCGATCAGCGTCTTCGGCCGCACGCCGGAGCAGGCGCGCCGGGCCCGCGACTTCGCCTTCGTCTTTCAGGATGCGACGCTGCTGCCCTGGCGTAGCGTCATCGACAACGTCCGCCTGCCGCTGGAGGTGGGACGGCGCGGCGTCAGCGTCGAGCAGCATGCGGAGCCCGAGGAGCTGCTTGCGCTGGTGGGTCTGGAGGGACGCGCGGATGCGCTCCCCCACGAGCTCTCGGGCGGCATGCGTCAGCGCGTCTCCATCGCCCGGGCGCTGGTCTGCCGGCCCCGGGTGCTGCTGATGGACGAGCCCTTCGGCGCGCTGGACGAGATCAACCGCGACAAGCTGAACGAGGAGCTGCTGCGTATCTGGAAGGAGACCGGCACCACGATCATGTTCGTGACCCATTCGGTACCGGAAGCGGCGTTCCTGGGCCAGAAGTGCCTGGTGCTGTCGGCTCAGCCGGGCCGCGTCCGCGAATACGTGGACATCTCCTTCACCTCGCCGCGTGTCCTCGGCATGCGCGACACGCTGGAGTTCGTGCAGGTCACCGCGCACCTTCGCTCCCTCCTGGAGCTGCCGCAATGACCACGACAGATGTCGGCGCCAAGCCTCAGGCCGCGGCGGGCGGAGCCGCCCGCACCGGGCGAGCGAGGGCGAGGCGGCGTTTCCGCTACGCCCCGGCCATCGGGGCCGGCGTCGGCATGGTGGCGCTCTGGCACGTCATCGTCACCGCCTTCGAGATACCGACCTACATCGCGCCGAGCCCGTGGCTGGTGCTGCAGGTGTTCGCCGAGCAGGGCGACATCCTCTGGATCAATTTCCTGCCGACCCTGCTGGAGGCAGTGTGTGGCTTCGCGCTGGGCAACACCGTCGCGGTGCTTCTCGCGGTCTGGTTCGTGCACAGCGGAGTGGCGGAGCGCGCGTTCTATCCCATCGCGGTCTTCATCAACACCATCCCGATCATCGCGATCGCACCGATCCTGGTGCTGATGCTGGGCAACGGCTACGAGCCGAAGATTGTCATCGCGGCCCTGATCTGCTTCTTCCCGACCCTGGTCAACATGGTGCGCGGCCTGAAGGCGGTGAGCCCGCAGATGCTGGAGCTGATGCGGGTACTGTCCGCCAACGACCGGGAGGTCCTGTTCAAGATCCGGCTGCAGAGCTCGCTGCCGTTCCTCTTCGCGGCGTTGAAGATCGCATCGACGACCTGCGTCATCGGCGCCATCGTCGGCGAGTGGATCGGCTCCAACTACGGGCTGGGCTCCCTCATCATAGAGGCCACCTACAACTTCCGCGCCCCCCTGCTCTACGCCACGGTAATCCTGGGCGCGGGCCTCGCGGTGGCGTTCTTCGTGACCACGTCCCTCGTCGAGCGGCAGGTCCTGAAATGGAAGCCCGGCGAGGTTTACTGAGCCTGCTGCGGCGACACCTGGAGGCAAACGCATGTCATCGCCCGAAATACTGACCCGGCCGGAAACGCGGGTGCCAGTCGTGGCCACCGCCGATGTGGTGGTCGTGGGCGGCGGCCCCGCCGGCATCTCGGCGGCGGTCTCGGCCGCACGCAACGGTGCGTCGGCGGTCCTGGTCGAGCGCTACCCCTACCTCGGCGGCCTCGCCTCCGGCGGCATGGTCCTGGTGCTGGACGACATGAGCAACGACACGGAGATCTCCGTGCGCGGTCTCGCCATGGAGATCATCGAGCGGATGCAAGCGAAGGAGCTCTGCGTCTATCCACCCGAGGCCGACCGCGACCCTGCGGTGCGCACGACCGAGGCGATGTGGCGCAAGTGGTCCCGGTGGGGCCTGTTCGACTTCTATGCCAACACGAAGCCCTATCCCATCATCTTCTCGGCCTCCTTCGATCCGGACGGCTTCAAGCAGGCGTCCCTCGACATGGTGCGGGAAGCCGGCGTAACGCTCAGGCTGCACAGCTGGTTCCAGTCCGCGATCATCGAGGACGGCCGTGCCGCCGGCGTCATCGTCGAGACCAAGGAAGGCGCGCAGGCCATTCGCGGAAGCATCGTCGTCGATGCCACCGGCGACCTCGACGTTGCCGCCAGCGCCGGCGCACCCTTTGCCGAAGGCAGCTACATCGTCACCACCGTCTCCCGCATGGGCGGTGTGGACACCGACGAGGCGGAGCGGTTCCAGTTCGAGGAGCCCGAACGCTTCGCCGAGATCGACCTCACGGCCCGGCGCATGATCGGGGGCTGTTGGCAGCACTGGTGGCTGAAGACCCCGCTGCCCGGCATCGTCTGGTGCAACTGCCCGCACATGTCGGGCTTCGACGGCCTCAAGGTGGCGGACCTGACGGCGGCCGAGTTCGAGGGCCGGCGCCGCATGCAGGCGGTCCTGGAGTTCGCGCGCGAGAACGTGCCGGGCTTCGAGCGCGCGTACTTCGTGGACTTCGCGCCCCAGACCGGCGTGCGCCAGA
>JAPPKP010000137.1 GCA_028819955.1 Rhodospirillaceae bacterium
CGATGGCGCCCACCAGGATCGCGCCGCCGGTCATCTCCAGCGCCGCATCGACGCCCCGACCGTCGGTGAGCCGGCGGGCTGCGTCGCCGATGTCCTCGCGCGTGTAGTCGATGGCCGCGTCGGCGCCCAAGGCCAGGGCCTTCTCCAGCTTCTCCTCGGAGCCCGCGGCGGCGATCACACGCGCGCCTGCGAGCTTCGCGATCTGGACCGCGGCGGAACCGACCCCGCCACCCGCCGCCGTGATCAGCACGGTCTCGCCGGCGCGGAGGTCGATCTCCTCGATCAATGCCTCCCAGGCGGTGGCGAAGGGTATCTGGCCGGCCACGGCATCGTCGTATGAGAGCGATTCGGGGATGCGGACGACATGGTCGTGACGCACCTTCACGTACTCGGCATAGCCGCCCCAGTGGGTGACCCCGAGGACGCCCGCATTCATGCACAGGTTCTCGCGGCCGTCGCGGCAATCGCCACAAGCACCGCAGCTCAGCATGAAGTGGGGTGCGACGCGGTTGCCCTCGCTGAACCCCATGACCCCGGCGCCAATGTCGGCGACGGCGCCCGCCGCATCGACCCCCATGACGTGCGGCATCGGGCTGTCGACGCCGAAGAGCCCCTTGCGCAGGTCGGTGTCGCAGTGGTTCACGCCCGAGGCGTGGACCCTGATGAGGAGCTCGCCGGGGCCTGCGGCGGGGGTCTGCACGTCCTCATAGACGATCGTGTCGAACGCCTCGCCGTAGCCGTGGATCACCGCCGCCTTCATGCTCTCCCTCCCGCGACCCGGACCCGCGCCCGCCCGTCCGCCGAGGCCGCTACCAGGGCTGCGGCCCGGTGGACGCTCGTATGCCGGCGCGCGAGGCGGTCGAGATCGTCGGCGTAGCCGCCGCCCACCACGCAGGCGACCGGCACATCGGCCTCGCGGCAGGTCTCGATCACGGTGCGATCGCGCCTCGCAAGGCCGCCGTCGCTGAGGGCGAGCCGGCCGAGCTTGTCCTCCACGTGAGGATCGACGCCGGCATTGTAGAACACGATGTCCGGCCGGTGGTCGCTGAGAAGGGCCGGCAGGTGGGTCGCCAGCACGGAGTGATAGACGCCATCGCCGGTGCCGGGCGGGACCCCGATGTCGAGATCGCTGGTCTCCTTCGAGGGCGGATAGTTGGCCTCGCAATGAAGCGAGAAGGTGAAGACCTCCGGCTCGTCCTGGAAGATCGCGGCGGTGCCGTCGCCCTGATGGACGTCGAGATCGACCACCAGGGCCCGCTCGATCAGCCCCTCGCTGCGCAGCACGCGGACGGCGACGGCGACGTCGTTGAAGAGGCAGAAGCCCGCGCCGTGATCGGCGAAGGCATGGTGGCTGCCGCCGGCCGTGTTGCAGGCGAGCCCGTGCTCCAGCGCAAGGCGGCCGGTGAGCACGGTCCCGCCCACGGCGGCGCGGCCGCGGCGCACCAGGGCGTCGGAGAGCGGCAGCCCGAGCCGGCGGACGGCGCGGCGGTCGAGCGTCAGCCTCAGCACCGCGTCGACATAGGCTTCTTCATGAGCGAGCGTCAGCCACTCCCGCGGCGCGGGCGTGGGCCGGGCGAGGCTCGCCGGCGGAATCACGCCGTCCTCCAGCAGCACGTCCTTGATCCGGCCGAACTTCCCGATGGGGAAGCGATGGCCGGGCGGCAGCGGGACCGTGTAGTCGGGATGAAAGACGACCGGGAGGGTCACGGGAACCGGGTGAACGGCTAGAGGATCGAGAGCACGCTCTCGGGCGGCCGGCCGAGGGCCGCGCGGGCGCCGTTCACGACGATGGGCCGCTCGATGACGATGGGGTTGGCCACCATAAGGTCGATCAGCTGGCTGCGGGAGAGTCCCTGGTCGGCCATGCCGGCCTCGCGGTAGGCGGCCTCCTTCGTGCGCATCAGCGCGCGGGGCTCGATCCCGAGCTTGGCGAGCACGGCGTCCAATTGGTCGGCCGAGGGCGGCGTCTTCAGATACTCCACGATCTCCGGCTCGATGCCCCGGTCCTGCAACAACTGCAATGTTTGACGGGACTTGGAGCAGCGCGGGTTGTGGTAAATAGTCACCGCCATGTCGTCCCTCCCGGTGCATCGCGCGGCGGCGGCACTCTGGCACGCGCTCACGCGGGGTGTCCAGCGGCCTGCGATTCGTGCCCCGCGCGCGCGCTTCGCGGGGGCTGCGGCGCTGCTGCTGGCGACCCTGTGGCTTGCCGCGAGCGCGCCGGCGCTGGCGCAGGAAAGCGCGCCCGCCTCCGACGCAGCCGACGCGCAGGCCCTCGAGAACCTGGTCGAGACCCTTGAAGCGCCGGATCAGCGCGAGCGCTTCATCGCCGACCTCAAGGCCGCGCTCGAAGCCCAGCAGGCGACGGAGGCGAGCGAGGATGCCGAGGGCGCGTCGGTCATGCGCACGTTCTCCGACGGGATCGCCACCCTCGGCGGACATATCGTCGATCTCGCGGGCGCGATCGCCGACATCCCGGAGGCCATCGATTGGCTGATCGAGCACTGGGGCGAGCAGGAGGAGCGCGAGGCCTGGCTGGTCTCCTTCGGCAAGCTGGTCGCAATCATCGTTTCCGGGATCGTCATCGGCCTGATCGTCTTCCGCGCGCTCCGGAGACCGCGCCGCTGGGTGGAAGGGCTGGAGCAGCCCTCTCCGTGGCTCCAGCCCGCGCTGCTGCTCTACAACGCGGTGCTGAGGGCCGTGCCCAATCTGGTCGCGGCCGGCGCCGCCTACGGCGTGCTCACCGTCATCGGACCGGCGGACGCGCTGCGCGTGGTCGCGCTCGCGATCATCAGCGCCCACCTGATCGCGAGCGTGGTCAAGGCCGTGGGCACCCTGGTGCTGGCGCCCTACGCGCCGCAGCTTCGCCTCGCCTCGATCACGGACGAGAACGCCGCCTACTGCTCGGTCTGGTGGCGGCGGCTGGTGAACATAGGGGCCTACGGCTACGTCTTCTGCTACGCGGCCCTGCTCTTGGGCCTGCCCGAGAGCGGCCATGCGGCCCTGATCCGGCTGCTCGGCATCCTCCTGGTCGGCCTTCTCATTACCCTGATCTTGCAGAATCGCGTTGGGTTCGCGCGCTGGCTGCACGAGACGGGGCGGACCAGCGGCACGCGGGCGCACCTCAGGGTCTTCGCCTTCCTGGGCAAGCTCGCGGACTTTTGGCACATCCCGGCGATCCTCTACGTCATCGCGGGCGGGCTGCTGGCTGCGGCGGAGGGGCTGGAGGGCTTCCTCTTCCTGGTCAAGGGGAGCGCGGCGACGCTCGTAATCGCCTGGGCCACGGGCTTCGGCTTCGCCGGCGTCAGGCGCGGCTTCGAGCGGGGCTTCCGCATCCGGGCCGAGCTGCACGAGCGCTATCCGGGGCTGCAAGTGCGGGTGAACCGCTACTTGCCGGTGGCACGAAGGGCGGCGCAGACGGTGATCCTGCTGCTCGGGCTCTGCCTCATCCTCGAAGCGTGGAGCGCCGATATCTTCACCTGGCTTGCGAGCGAGACGGGCACCGCCGTGATCGCCACGCTCGCCTCGATCGTCGCCATCGCCCTGATCGCGACCATCGTGCTCGAGGTGGCGACCACCCTCGTCGATCGCTACCTCACCCAGGTCGACGAGAAGGGCGAACTGGTGGAGCGGAGCCAGCGCGCCCGCACCCTGCTGCCGCTCGCGCGCAATGCGCTACGGGTCGTCGTCGGCGTGATCGCGGCGCTGATGGTCCTCTCCGAGATCGGCATCGACATCGCGCCGGTGCTGGCCGGCGTCGGCGTCGCCGGCCTCGCCATCGGCTTCGGCGCGCAGACCCTGGTGAAGGACATCATCACCGGGCTGTTCATCCTGCTGGAGGACAGCGTCGCCGTGGGCGATGTGGTGACCGCCGGCGGCCACACCGGCACCGTGGAGGCGATCACCATCCGGACCATCCGCCTGCGCGACCTGCAAGGTCACGTGCACACGGTGCCGTTCAGCGGCGTCGACACGATCTCCAACATGACCAAGGAGTTCTCCTACTACCTGATCGACATGGGCGTGGCCTACCGCGAGGATTACGACGAGGTGGTGGACGTCATGCGCGAGGTCGGCGCGGCGCTGCAGCAGGACCCCGAGTTCGGCCCCAACATGCTGGAGCCGCTGGAGATCATGGGCCTCAACAGCTTCGGCGATTCCGCCGTCATCGTGCGTGCCCGGCTCAAGACCAAGCCGCTCACGCAATGGTCGACGGGGCGGGAGTACAACCGCAGGCTCAAGGCGGCGTTCGACGCGCGCGGTATCGAGATTCCCTTCCCCCACACGCAGATATACTTCGGCGAGGACAAGCAGGGCCGCGCACCCGCCGCCCGGGTGGTGATCGAGGACGCACGGACGGAGGACGACGCCCCGCCGCAGTCCTCCCTGGATGACGAGAAGGAGCGGGAACGACGGGCGCGGCAGCGGGCACCGCGTGAGCGGACCGGTGACGGGCCGGAAGACGCAGACAGCACTTCCGGCGATGACGCGCCGGGTTAGTGCGCGACATCCCTGCCCGGCGTTGACTTTAGTAGGCCAATGGCCTACATGATTCTATGGAATTCGAGTGGGACGATGCCAAGAGCGACGCCTGTTTCACGCAACGCGGCTTCGATTTCGCCTACGCCATCCGCGCTTTCCTGGATGACAACCGGATCGTCGGCCAGGACCGCCGCTGGGACTACGGCGAAGACCGCTATCGGCTGCTCGGGGCGATAGAGGGCCGCGTCTTCGTTGTGATTTACACGGTGCGCGGTTCGGCCATCCGCATCATTTCCGCGCGCAAGGCCAACGGCAGGGAGGTTCGGGAATATGAGCAGAACACGCGTCAGGATTGACCCGGACAATCCACGCAGCCTGCCTCCGGGACGGGTCGATCATGCGGCGCTTGATGCGACGAGCGAGGAGGATATCGCGCGGCAGGCGCGTGAAGACGACGCCGAGGCGATGCAGGACATGGCGCGGTTTGCCCGACGGGTGCGCAGGCGCGTGGGGCTGACGCAGGTAGAGTTCGCTCGCCGCATCGGTGTGCCGCACGAGACGATCCGCAACTGGGAGCAAGGCAAACGCGGACCCACGGGTGCCGCCAGGGCCTTGCTCAGAGTTCTCGACAGGGCGCCTGAGACGGCCCTGCGTGTGCTCGACTGAGTTCCCCGCCTCTGACCCGGCGCGATCCTTCAATTCATCAAACAGAGGCGTGATTTACCTGGTGCGCGCGTTGACTTGGACGCACCGCGCCACCATCGTGAGATCAAGTTCATTGCGCACACGGCCCGCTGAACCGGCGGTGTCGGTCCACCTATGGGGGCTCCATGAAAGCGTCCGATCTTCTGGTCAAATGCCTCGAAACCGAGGGCGTGACCCACATCTTCGGCATTCCCGGCGAAGAGAACGCCGACGTCATGATGTCGCTGATGGACAGCAACATCGACTTCGTCCTCTGCCGGCACGAGCAGGCGGCGGCGTTCATGGCCGATGTCTATGGCCGGCTCACGGGCAAAGCGGGCGTCTGCCTCGGCACCCTCGGCCCCGGCGCCACCAACCTCGTGACCGGCGTCGCCGACGCCAACATGGACCGCGCGCCACTGGTCTGCCTGATCGGGCAGGCCGGCACCCAGCGCCTCCACAAGGAGAGCCACCAGAACATGGACTCGGTCTCCATGTTCCGCCCCATCACCAAGTGGGCGCAGACGGTGCACCAGCCGGACAACATCCCCGAGATCGTGCGCAAGGCCTTCAAGGTGGCCGAGGCGGAGAAGCCGGGCGCGGTGCTGATCGAGCTGCCGGAGGACATCGCGGAGCACGAGGCGAGGGGGGCGCCGATCACGCCGATCAAGACGCGGCGCCCCGGCGCCGACTACAAGGCTGTGGCGCGGTCGGTGGACGCGATCATGGGCGCCAGGAACCCGCTGATCCTCGCCGGCAACGGCGCCATCCGTAAGCGGGCGTCTACACAGCTCAGGCGCCTTGCGGACCTCACCGGCATCGGCGTGGTCAACACCTTCATGGGCAAGGGGGCCGTTCCCCGCAGCGACGAGCATTGCCTCTACACCGTGGGCCTGCAAGGCAAGGACCACATCATCGCAGCGCTGCGCGAGGCCGACGTGATCGTCTCCGTCGGCTACGACCTGGTGGAGTACTCGCCGGCCTTCTGGAACCGGGGCGCGGAGAAGACCATCGTCCACATCGACTTCTGGCCGGCGGAGGTGGACGGCGACTACCAAGTGGAGGTCGACGTCGCCGGCGATATCGCCGATGCGCTCTGGCAGATCAACGAGGAGATCGAGCGGCGCAGCGCCGACGGCGGCGGCAGCCTGCCGCTCTTCGACATCGGCGTGCGGCAGGCGCTGCGCACGACCATCCACGACGACCTCACGGCGGAGCGGGGCAGCAGCCATTTCCCCATGCGCCCGCAGAAGGTGCTCTACGACGTGCGCAAGGTCATGGGGCCGGAGGACGTGCTGCTCTCTGACGTGGGCGCCCACAAGATGTGGATCGCCCGCTACTACCAGTGCGACGAGGCGAACACCTGCCTGATCTCTAACGGCTTCTGCACCATGGGCTTCGCCTTCCCCGGCTCCCTCGGGGCGAAGATCGCCATGCCCGAGCGGCGCATTCTCTCGATCAACGGCGACGCCGGGTTCTTCATGAACGCGCAGGACATGGAGACGGCCGTCCGGCGCAAGCTCAACGTGGTCGCCATGATCTGGATGGACGGCGCGTACGGGCTGATCGAATGGAAGCAGCGCAACGCCTTCGACGGCCGGCACTTCGACCTCTCGTTCACTAATCCGGACCTCCGGCTCTGGGCGGAGTCCTACGGCGCCTGGGGCCGCACCATCGAGACGGCGGACGAGCTGGTGCCCGCGCTGGAGGAGGCGTTCGCGCAGCCGGGGCCGGCGGTGATCGGCGTGCCCATCGACTACGGCGAGAACATGAAGCTCTCCGCGCGCCTCGGGAAGATCGAATACCCGATCTGAACTTGCTGGGGTCCTTAGCCCAAAGCGCCCGCTCGCGTTGACTTGGAGGCGCCGTGAACGGATAGTGCGCGCTTTCCAAATCTTGGGAGGCGCTGCCGTGTCCAGCTCATTGATGGCCAACTATGGCCGCTTCGACCTCACCTTCGAGCGGGGCGAGGGGTCGTACCTCTATACGGCCGATGGCGAGCGCTATCTGGACTTCGGCTGCGGCATCGGGGTGACCAGCCTAGGCCATGCGCATCCGCACGTGATCGCTGCGCTGGAGGCCCAGAGCAAGGAGCTGTGGCACGTCTCGAACCTCTACCATATTCCGCCGCAGGCGCGCCTTGCCGAGCGGCTGACCTCCGCGACGTTTGCCGACCGCGTGCTCTTCTGCAATTCCGGCGCGGAGGCGATGGAGTGCGCGATCAAGCTCGCGCGCATCTATCAGACCAGCCGCGGCGCGCCCGAGCGCTACCGTGTGGTGACGTTCCGCAACGCTTTTCACGGACGGACGCTCGCGACCATCGCGGCGGGGGCTCAGGCCAAGCACCTCAAGGGATTCGAGCCGGCCGTCGATGCC
>JAPPKP010000380.1 GCA_028819955.1 Rhodospirillaceae bacterium
GCGTAGCGGAACGAGCCCTGCGTCTCGATCCGGGGCGCCGCCTCGGAGACGGACGGCAGCACTTCCGCCAAGGCGAGGGCGTCCTCCAGCCCGATGGTCGCGCGACCGGGACGGCCGATCAGGTGGTCCGGCGGCGTGATGGTGACGATGTCCGTGCCCAGCGCCTCGAAATCCTTGCGCGACTGGGACTTCGCGATCTCCCCGATCGAGATCATGGTGATGACCGAGGCGATGCCGATCATGATGCCGATCAGCCCCAGCAGCGTGCGCAGCCTGGCGCCCAGGAGGCTGCGCACCGCCTCTCGCAGCGTGGACGCCAGGTCCGTGCGCACGCTCCGCATGGCGCCTCACTCCGCCGCTTCGGCCCGGGGCAGGCCTTCCAGCAGGATACCGCCGCGGATCAACGCATGACGCGTGCACTGGTTTGCGACCACAGGGTCATGGGTGATGATGAGGATCGTGATCCCCTCATTTTGATTGAGGCGGATCAGCAGCTGCATGACCTCCTCGGCGGTTTTCGAGTCCAGCGCGCCTGTGGGCTCGTCGGCGAGCAAGACCGAGGGCTCTCCCACCAGCGCGCGGGCGATGGCGACACGCTGTTTCTGCCCGCCGGAGAGCTGGTCCGGCTTGTGGCCGAGCCGGTCCTCCATGCCGACCTTCTCCAGCATCTCCCGCGCCCGGCGCCTGATCTCGCCTCGGCGAAGGCCGCGATAGACCAGCGGCACCGCCACGTTCTCCAGCGCCGTCAGGTGGTCCAGCAGGTTGAAGGACTGGAACACGAAGCCGATGTGCCTGTTGCGGAAGGCCGAGAGCTCCCGGTCCTTCATCGACGCGACATTGCGCCCGTCCAGGGCGTAGGAGCCCGCCGTGGGCCTGCCCAGCAGGCCGATGATGTTCATCAGCGTGGACTTGCCGCTGCCGGACGGACCCATGATCGAGAGCAGCTCGCCTTTCGCCACCTCCAGGTCGACTCCGTGCAGGACATCGACATCGATCGTGCCCAGCCTGAAAGATTTCCGAATGTCTGCCAGCCGCAGCATTGCGAGGCTTATGGCTATCGTTCCCGAATCACGATCTCGTCGCCGGCCTGCAGCCCGGCCGTGATCTCGACCGAATCCTGCGTGGTCGGCCCGATCACCACCTCCCGCTCCTGCACCTCCCGGGTCGACGAGTCGACCACGCTCACCCAGTAGGAGCGCCCGCGGTCCTGCACCGCCTCGAGCGGCACCATCAGCGCCGCCTCCTTGCTGTAGACCACGATCCTGAGGCGGCTCGACATGCCGGCGCGGATCCGCTCCTTTTGTTCCTCGTCGAGCGGATCCAGCGTCACCACCACGTCGAACTGGGGCGTGCCCCGCGACCGGGGATCGGGCTGGGAGGCGACGTGGGTCACGGTCCCCCGCAAGCGCAGGCCGCCGAAGGCATTGCCGGTCACCGAGACTGGCTGGCCGACCGCGATCCGCACCACATCCACCTCGTCGACCTTGGCCGTCGCCGCCATGCGGCTGAAGTCGCCGATGGTCGCCAGCACCTCGCCCCTGCCGATGTTCCTGCCTTCCTGCAGGCGCGAGGTGCCGGAATGGGCCAGCACGACGCCCGAGAGTGGCGCATGGATGCGGCTCTGACCCAGGCTCTGCGCCAGCTCCTGCAGCTCCTCCTCGGCGGTCCTCAGCTCCAGCGCCGCCTTGTCCAACGCCTCCCGGCCGCCCCTGGCGCGCGCCGCGGCGAGATCCTCCTGGGCCGCCTCGAAGTCCAGCAGCTGGCCCCGATACTGGCGCTCCGCATCCTCGTGCTCCGATGCGGGAATCAGGCCCTGCTCCAGCAGGAACGCGGTGCGCTTCAGCTGATTCTCCTGGCTCTCCAGCGCCATGCGCGCCCGCGCATAGGAGCGCCGGGCCTCGGCCATCTCGGGCCCGCTCTCCCAGTCCCTGACGGTCTCGAACGCCCTCAGCGCCTCGATGTGCTTGATCTGCGCCTCGCGGTGCAGGCGGACCGCCTCCGACGTGTTGAGCTCGATCAGAAGATCGCCCTCCTTCACCTCCTGGCCCTGGCGGAAGTGCACGACAGCGATCTGGCTCGCCAGCGGGCTCGTCACCGACACCGACCGCCACGGCTCGAGCCGTCCCGACAAGGAGATCGTCTCGCGCACCGGCTCGGGCTCCACCGTCAGGGTGTAGAGGCCGCTCGCGGTATCGGCACCGGCCTCGGCGATCATCGACGAGCCCGACGAGCCGCCGATGAACGGCACGTCGAAGTGGTCGAACGGCTGCCATACGTAGGTGCCGGCGCCCAGGAACACGCCGATCACCAGCACCGTCGCCATGATCCGCGCCACCTGGACCTTCTTCAGCGTCCGGGCCAGGGTCTCGTTGCGCTCCTCGATCTGCCGGTAGGCCGACTGCAGCTCCGTGTGCTGCGCCTCCACCTCCTTCGCCATGCGCAGCTCGGTCTCGCGCAACTCCCTGAGCTCGGTGATGTCGCTGAAGACGGCGACCAGCGCCATCGGCACCGACGCGCCGTCGACGGTCTGCCTGATGTAGGAGGTCGCAACCGAGAGCGAGCGCGGCTGGCCGCCGGGATCGAGCGTCACTACCTGCCGGCCGCTCGCGCCTTCGCCCGCGACGGTGCCGAGCACGAGCTCGCTGAACTCTTCCAGCTCCTCGTGCGGGACGAACAGCTCGGCGAAGCTCTTCCCAAGCACCTCGTCCGGCGCCATGCCCAGGATACGGCCGGCCGCCGCATTGAACACCGCGATGGTGCCGCCGCGCTCGACCACCATCACCCCGTCGAGCAGGTTCTCCAGCACGCGCCCGTGGACGTCCGTGTGCGGCTCCGTCATCGCCCCACCTGCTCCACCGCGATGCCCCAGGTCTCGAGCGTCGTACCCAGCGTCTGGTCCAGCGCCGTCAGCGCGTTCTCGTAGTCGACCAGCGCGTCCACCTCGGCGTTTTGCGCCCGCACCAGGTCATCCTCGAAGAGGGCGAGCTGGAAGATGGAGGACAGCCCCTGCTGCAGCTTGCTCCGCTCGATCGCGAGCTTCTCCTCCGCTAGCCTGAGCGCCTGCCGGGCGAGCTCGATCTGCCTGAGGCCCACCTCCACGTCGTGCACCGCCTGGCGCACCTGGATGTCCATCGACTGGCGCAGCTCCACCAGCCCGCGCTCGGCCTGCGTGACCCCGGCCTGCGCCGCTCTGAGACCGAGCTCGGGCCCGCGGTCCCACAGCGGGATGGTCAGACGCAGGCCCGCGGAATAGTCCGTCTGCCCGGCGCCCCCGCCGGTGCCCCGCGACACGTCGGCATCCAGCGACAGGTCCCAGAGTTGGTGGTCCTCGGCCAACTTCAGGTCGATCTCCGCGATCTCCCTGTCCAGCAGCGCGCGTGCATGGCTGGGCGAATGACCGAGCGCCGTCTTGATCGCCTCATCGAGGGAAAGGACGGGCCGCGGCGTGGCCGGCACCTCCATCGGTCGGACCACGGTCGCGCTGTCGATGTCGAGGATGCCGATCAGGCCGAAGTTGGCCGTCGTCACGTTGTTGCGCGTCTGGACCAGGGCGAGCTCGCGGTCGGCGACGTCCGCCTCGCTCTGCAGGATCTCGCGAGCCGCCATCTCGCCTGCCTCGATCAGCGTGCGGTTGGTCTCGAGCTGCTGGCGGGCGCGCACCAGCGAGGCCTCGCCGATCTCGAGCTGCCGCCTGGCCCGCACCAGGTTGCGCCACGCATTGATAGTGGAGACCACGACGCCGGCGACGGTCTCGCGGAACGCCAGGACGCTGATCCTGTCGCCGAGGCGCGCGATGCGCAGCGGGGCGGTGTCGATGTCGATCCCGAAGCCCCGCAGCAGCGGCTGCGAGAAGCTGAGCGAGACTCTCCCGTCGGCGTCGTCCGGGCCCGCAACGGGCTCCGAGAGGCGCAGCGAGAACTGCCCGCCGGTCTCGATCCGAAGCCCCGTCACGGCGGCGAGCTCCGCCGTCGTGTCCCGCTCCCGCGCCGCCCGCACGACCGGGCTGAAGGCGGCCGTCGGCCGGTAGCGGTCCTCGGCCACGTCCAGGGAGAACTCCTGGATGGTGCGGGAGAGGCGCGCATCCAGCAGGTCCCGGTTGTTCTCCAGCGCGAGCCGGATCGCGTCGTCCAGCGTCAGCTCAAGTGCCGCCCCTCCGCCGTCCTCCTGCGCCTGTCCAGACGCCGGCAACCAGGAGGCCAACAACAGCAGCACGAACGCGGGTATGCAGGTCCGCATCAAGAGGAAGGCAACCTGCCAGAACCGGGGGCGCCGTTCGTCTTCGCTCATCGTGCACAACAATTTCCGGCAAGTCCGGGACTTCACCCGGTAAAGATGCCGGGCAGTAGGAGAAGACAGACCATAGGAGATACCGATGTCGGGTTTCTCCACGCTCCTGTGTCCATCTTGCGGGCTCCCCTCCCCACCTGGCCTAGCGGGAATGAACTTCCGTCAGGCACCCGGTCTTCAACCTCGCTTCAACATGAATCTACCTTCAACGTCCCATTGCAATTGAGCAAATCGTCAGTATCGAGGTAATGCACGTCTTTGATCGAAGTCTGCCGTTCCCCGAGGGTCCACTCGGGTGTTATGTACTGGCATTTGGCCCAGACACTGCACGTCAGGTTGGCGCTCGACGCGGTGACGGGCGACGGCGAAGTAGTACCCGAAGTATAAGTCTCACCACCCGAGAGTTCACAATAATCGCTAGCGGAGCTCTTGTTCCATTGGCTCGTGCACCCATCTATGGTCACGTAATCCGCCTTTCTGCACACTCCGAGATCTTTGCAGCAGTAAATACCATTTACTGTACAAGCTTCGCTGCCCCTTCTCGCATTGGTGTTAGTGAGGTGCCACGTCTTGTCCGAGCAACTCCTCAGGTCAACCTTGGCAACGACCTTGTCCCATAGGTGGCAATCGTTTTGAGCTTGAGCTCCGAAAGTGCTTTTCTTGGGCCAGTTATTATTGTCCCACCAGCCATGCAGGCACTCGGTATGATGAAATGTCACTCTGTCACTGATACCGCAGGAGGCGTAGGCTGCGCCCGCAACGACCATGGCCGCTGCGAATGCCAACAAACCGAGAATCGATTGTCGCATCTTCATTTCACACGTCCTTTCCGGAAGCCGGGACCGGGGTGGCAGCATGGGTGAAGAGCCGGCCCGGCAAGGCCTGCAGGGACCGTTCGCCCACGACGGCGCGTGCGAGTCGCCGGGAAGAGTCGCGTCCGGCGCCAGGTCGTGCGGACGCCCCGATGGCTCTTCGCATTAGCCGGGTTCCGACGAAGGCGCGTAAGGCCGGGACAACGCTGCACTTCATGGGCTCCCTTTGCACACTCGCTGTCAACGGCTCCCGGCGGAAACGGCGGGACGTCGTTGCGCCCGGCGCCTCGGCTCCTGTCAGTACACGTATGGGCACTCTCCCGGTTTCTTCAGGTCACCGTTGCAGTTCACCAAGTCCTTGGTGGTGAGGAAGAACACCCTGATGTAGGTCTGCCTCTCCGAGAGGGTCCACTCGGGTGTTATGTAGTCGCACTTGGCGTTGATGCCGCACGCGGACTCGTCCTCGTGAGCCGTAATGTTGACGGGCGACGTGCTCCCCGAGGTGTAGGTCGTGCCGCCCGAGGGACGGCAGGACTCGCTAGCCGAGCTCTTGTTCCACTCGATCTCGCAGTTCTCGCGCGTCACCATGTCGTCGCGGTCGCACAGGTCGCCGAGGTCCTGGCAGCAGTAGATGCCGCGGACTCGGCAAGCCTCACTGCCCCGCCTCGCATTGGCGTTAGTGATGTGCCACGTCTTGTCCGAGCAGCTCGCCAGATCGACCTTGACGACGACCGTGCCCCACAGGTGGCAGTCATTTTGAACCTGCGCTCCGAAAGTGCTCTTCCTCGGCCAGTCATTATTGTCCCACCAGCCGTGCACGCACTCCGAGTGGTGGAAGGTCACTCGGTCGCTGATGCCGCAGGAAGCGTAGGCCGCGCCCGCAACGACCATGGCCGCTGCGAATGCGAACAGGCCGAGAATCGATTGTCGCGTCTTCATTTCACACGTCCTTTCCGGAAGCCGGGACCGGGGTCGCGGCATGGGTGAGGAGCCGGTCCGGCAAGGCCGGCAGGGAAGGTTCGCCCACGGCGGCGCGTGCGAGCGCCTCGACGGCTCTTCGCATCGGCCGGGCTCCGACGAAGGCGCGTAAGGCCGGGATGACGCTGCACCTCGTGGGTTCCCCCTGCACACCCGCTGTCGGCGGCTCCCGGCGGAAACGACGAGACGTCGTTCCGCGCGGTGCCTCGACCTCTGTCAGTACAAGTATTAGAAGACTTCAGATTTTCTCGCGTCCCCAAGTTTGGGGAGATTGGCCAAGAAATTAGGCTCAAATTGCGCAACGTAGGCACGGTTGGCCGTCGCCACCTCGAGACACGCTCTCGGCGATGGCTGATCGCCGAGAGCGATGAGATGGAACCACCTGAGATTGCTGTCGAGGAACTTGGTGGCGATGCCGCGCCGCTTGCGCAGGAAGGCCGCCTGTTGCTACGGGGATTGCTTGGGCAGGCTGGGCAGTACCCGATGGTCAAATTATTGGCCAATCTCCCCAATTCTGGGGAAGATAATTCCTTTCCGCATTGACTACCATCGCCGTACTGCGGATCGATTTATCTCGTTCGAACAGGTTGTGTGCTGCTTGCTCCCGTGTCGGCCGGACTGCTGCGTTGGTACAGGCGGGATGCACGACGCGTCGAGGGCGCATTCGGTGGGAAACCGGAACAGTGACGGGGCGGCGATGCTCGCGGCCCTTCGCATCTGCGCCTGCGCTTCGGCGGCGATGATTGCCTGTCTCGCCGGCCTCCTGCCGGCAAGCGGGACGGCAGGCGCGAACGATGGCGCGTCCGCGGCCCCCCGCGTCGGATTTGTCGATGTGAGCGAAGCGGTCGGCATGAACTACGTTGTAGAGACGGGCGGTGGGGAAGACGGCACAGAGCCGATCGAGGGCAATCTGGAAGACGGCGGCCTTGCGCTCTCCGACATAGACGGCGACGGCCAGCCCGAGCTCTACGTCGCTCACGGGACAGGCGAAATCGGCCGGCTCTTCAGCTGGAACGGCCACCGTTTCGAACCGAGGGCCGAAAATGGCGGCATTGCGCCGTCCTTCATGGACCGGGCCGGCTATTTCATCGATCTGGACGACGACGGCGCGGTGGATTTCCTCTCGATCCACGAAGAGGGAACGCAGGCGTTTCGCAATGACGGCAGCGGGCGGTTCACGGAAATGCCTACCCCGTTCGGAGCCCGAACCGACGGGTCCTTCTACTCCATGGCCGCCGCCGACTATGACGGCGACGGCGATCTCGATCCGTTCTTTGCCCACTGGGACCGCTTCTGGAACGACATCCGGCCCCCGGCCGGATATCTCTGGCGCAACGACGGCAGGGGGCGCTACGACGATGTCAGCCATCTTGTGCCGGTTCGCCCCGGCACGTTTGGCAGCGTTCCCGGTGAGCGTGCTTGCGCTCCCTGATGGCGCGACGCTCCGGTTATTCGATGGTTT
>JAPPKP010000089.1 GCA_028819955.1 Rhodospirillaceae bacterium
CTTGGCTTCCAGCTCCAGGATGCGCGCCTCGGTGAGGCCCTGGCGGTCCTTCGCGGCGTGATACTCGGCGTTCTCCGACAGATCGCCGTGCTCGCGGGCCGCAGCGATCTCGCGCACGATACGGGGCCGCTCGGCCTTGAGCCGGCTGAGCTCCTCCTTGAGGCGCTTGTGCCCCTCGGGCGTCATCAAGTATCTGTCCATCGCTGGACTGCCGCGCGCCCGCGTTCGGGGCCGCGTCCCCTCCGAGCCTGTCGATGATCTCCCGCTGCCGGCGTTAGGCGCCGACGTTCTGATTGGGCTGAGAATAGGACTGGAGCGGAGCGACATCAAGGCTGCCGCCCTTCAATGCCTCAACACCGCGGATCATCGCGCGGCTGCCCGAGAGCGTCGTGAAATAGGGCACTTGATGTTCCAGCGCCGCCCGCCTCAGCCGGTAGCTCGCCAGCCGCTCCTGTGCGCCTTCGGTGGTGTTGACCACGAGCTGGATCGTGCCGTCCTTGATGGCGTCGACGATGTGCGGGCGGCCCTGCTGGACCCGGTTGACGTGCGCGGCGGCGATGCCTGCCCTTGCCAGGGCCGCGCGGGTGCCGCTGGTGGCGACGAGGTCGAATCCGAGTTCGGCCAGGCTTCGGGCGATCGCGACGGCGGCGGGCTTGTCGTCGTCGCGCACCGAGACGAAGGCGCGCCCCGCGACCGGCAGGTGCATGCCGGCGCCGATCTGTGCCTTGGCGAAGGCGCTGCCGAAGTCGCGGTCGATCCCCATGACCTCACCGGTCGATTTCATCTCGGGCCCGAGCACCGTGTCCACGCCGGGGAAGCGGGCGAAAGGGAACACCGCCTCCTTGATCGCGACATGCTCAGGTGCCGCGCCGCCGTTCAGGATCGCCTCCGGCAGCCGTTCGCCGGCCATGGCGAGCGCCGCGAGCTTTGCAATCGGAGCGCCGATGCTCTTGGCGACGAAGGGCACGGTGCGGCTCGCCCGCGGGTTGACCTCCAGCACGTAGACAGTGCCGGCCTGCACGGCGTACTGCACGTTCATCAGGCCGCGCACGTCGAGCGCGCGGGCGAGCGCGACGGTCTGACGGCGCAGCTCGTCCACGGTCTCTTCGCTCAGCGAATGGGGCGGCAGCGAGCAGGCCGAATCGCCCGAGTGGATGCCCGCCTCCTCGATGTGCTCCATGATTCCGGCGACGGCCACGTTCTCGCCGTCGGCGAGCGCATCGACATCCACCTCGACGGCGTCCTTGAGGTAGCGGTCGAGCAGGATCGGGCCGTCGCCGAAGGCCTCCGCGGCGTCGTGCATGTAGCGGTTGAGACCTTCGCCGTCGTTTACAATTTCCATCGCCCGTCCTCCCAGCACGTAGGAGGGGCGGACCACGACGGGATAGCCGATGCGCTCGGCGATGGCCCGGGCCTCGTCGCTCGACGTGCAGGTCTCGTTCGCCGGCTGCCGGAGCCCAAGCTCCGCGAGCAACGTGCGAAAGCGCTCGCGGTCTTCGGCCAGGTCGATGGCGTCGGGCGCCGTGCCCAGGATCGGCACGCCCGCCGCCTCCAGCGCCTTCGCGAGCTTGAGCGGCGTCTGCCCGCCGAACTGGATGTTGAGACCAACCAGCTCGCCCGTACTCTGCTCCACGCGGACGATGTCGAGCACGGTCTCGGTCGTAAGCGGTTCGAAGTAGAGCCGGTCGGACGTGTCGTAGTCGGTGGAGACGGTCTCCGGGTTGCAGTTGACCATGATTGTTTCGAAGCCTGCGTCCTTGAGCGCGTAGGCCGCATGGACGCAGCAATAGTCGAACTCGATCCCCTGGCCGATCCGGTTGGGCCCACCACCGAGGATGACGACCTTGCGGCGCGCGCTCGGGTCCGCCTCGCACTCGGGCAGCGCGCCGTGGCTCGCGGTCTCGTAGCAGGAATACATGTAGGGCGTGCGCGACTCGAACTCGGCCGCGCAGGTGTCGATCCGCTTGAAGACGGGGTGGACGCCGAGCTTCGCCCGAAGCGCAGCGACAGCGGCCTCGTCGGTGCCCGCGAGGGCGGCAAGCCGGCGGTCGCCGAAGCCCAAGCCTTTCAGCCGTCCGAGTGCCTCCGCGTCGTCCGGCAGCCCGTGCGTGCGGACCGCCGCCTCGGCACGAACGATCGCGTCGATCTCGCGCAGGAACCAGGGATCGACGGCGCAGGCGCGGTGCACTGCGTCGATGCCGACGCCGCGCCGGAGCGCCTCGGCAATCACCAGCAGGCGGTCGGGCCTGGGTTGGCCCAGAGCCGCCATGATCGCCGCGTGATCGCCTTCCTCGGCGCCCGGAACGGCAATCTCGTCGAGGCCGGTAAGTCCGGTCTCCATCGAGCGGAGTGCCTTCTGCAGCGATTCGCAAAAGGTGCGCCCGATCGCCATGGCCTCGCCGACCGACTTCATCGAGGTGGTGAGCAGGGGCTCGGCGCCGGGGAACTTCTCGAACGCGAAGCGTGGGACCTTGGTCACCACGTAGTCGATGCTGGGCTCGAAGGAGGCCGGCGTGACGCCCGTGATGTCGTTTGCGATCTCGTCGAGGGTATAGCCGACCGCGAGCTTGGCCGCGACCTTGGCGATGGGGAACCCGGTCGCCTTGGACGCCAGGGCCGACGAGCGCGAGACCCGCGGGTTCATCTCGATCACGACCAGCCGGCCCGTTGCCGGGTCCACCGCGAACTGAACGTTGGAGCCGCCGGTCTCGACGCCCACCTTGCGCAGCACCGCGATGGCAGCGTTGCGCATCAGTTGATACTCCTTGTCGGTGAGCGTGAGCGCCGGCGCCACGGTGATCGAATCGCCGGTATGGATGCCCATCGGGTCGAGGTTCTCGATGGAGCAGACGATGATGGCGTTGTCGGCCTTGTCGCGCACGACCTCCATCTCGAACTCTTTCCAGCCGAGCACCGATTCCTCGACCAGAATTTCGCCGGCAGGCGAGGCGTCCATGCCGGCCGCGGCGAGCTCCGCGAACTCCGCGCGGTTGTATGCGATGCCGCCTCCGGTGCCGCCCAGGGTGTAGGAGGGCCGGATGATGGTCGGCAGCCCGACCATGTCGAGCGCCTGACGGGCCTCGTCGAGCGAGCGCGCGATCCGGCTCTTCGGGCATTCCAGACCGATCTCCTCCATCGCCTCGCGGAAGGCCTCGCGGTCCTCCGCGATCTCGATGGCGGCCCGCGACGCGCCGATGAGCGCCACCCCGTGCTCGGCGAGCGTGCCGTCGTCGGCGAGCGCCAGCGCCGTGTTGAGCGCGGTCTGCCCGCCCATGGTCGGCAGCAGGGCGTCCGGCTTCTCGGCGGCGACGATCCGCCCGACGATCTCCGGCGTGATCGGCTCCACGTAGGTGGCGTCGGCGAACTCGGGGTCGGTCATGATCGTCGCCGGGTTCGAGTTCACCAGGATCACCCGGTAGCCCTCGTCCTTGAGCGCCTTGCAGGCCTGCGTGCCCGAGTAGTCGAACTCGCAGGCCTGGCCGATCACGATGGGGCCGGCTCCGATCACCATGATCGAGCCGATGTCGGTGCGCTTCGGCATCGTGTGTGCGCCTGCCCTCAGCCCATCAGCGCCACGAACCGGTCGAAGAGATGCTGGGCATCCTGCGGGCCGGGCGACGCTTCCGGGTGGTACTGGACCGAGAAGATCGGCCGATCATCGACGGCGAGGCCTTCCAGCGTGCCGTCGAAGAGGGAGACGTGCGTGGCCGTCACGCCGGCAGGCAGCGACTCGGCCATGACCTCGAAGCCGTGGTTCTGGCTGGTTATCTCGACCCGCCCGGTCTCGAGTTCCTTGACCGGGTGGTTGGCGCCGCGGTGGCCGAAGGGCATCTTCTTGGTCTCGGCGCCGAGCGCAATCGCGAGCAGCTGGTGGCCGAGGCAAATGCCGAAGATGGGCAGCCCGCTCGCGATGAGCGTTTGGATGACGGGCACCGCGTATTCGCCGGTCGCCGCCGGGTCTCCCGGCCCGTTCGAGAGAAAGATTCCGTCCGGCTCGTGGGCGAGGATCGTATCCGCTTCTGCCGTGGCAGGCACGACGGTGACCTCGCAGCCGGCGGCGGCGAGCGAGCGCAGGATGTTCCGCTTGGCACCGTAATCGACCGCCACCACACGGTGACGCGGTGAAGAGAGAGTGCCGTAAGTGCCGGTCTCGACATCCCAGGTGGTTTCGGTCCAGCCGTAAGCCTGGCGGCAGCAGACCTCCTTGGCGAGGTCCATGCCTTCCAACCCCGGCCAGGCGCGGGCCTTGGCGATAAGAGCCGCCTCGTCGATGGCCTCGGGCTCGGACACGTGCACGAGCGCGCCGTCCTGCGCGCCGCCCGTTCGCAGCAGACGGGTCAGCCGCCTGGTGTCGACGCCCGCGATGCCGATGAGACCGCGCCGCTCCAGCCAGCGTTCGAGGTGCTGCGCCGCGCGCCAGTTCGAGGGTTCGGTAACATCGGCACGAAGCACGAGCCCGAGCGCCGCCGGCGTCCCCGATTCCAGGTCGTCCTCGTTGGTTCCGACGTTGCCGATATGGGGAAAGGTGAAGGTGATAATCTGCCCGGCGTAGGAGGGATCGGTCAGAATCTCCTGGTAGCCGCTCATCGCGGTGTTGAAGCAGATCTCTCCCACGGCTTCGCCCCGCGCGCCCAGGCCACGGCCGCGAAAGACCGTTCCGTCGGCGAGCGCGAGCGCCGCAGTGGCGGTGGGTGATCCGGTCCCTGACATCGAAGTTCCTGCGGACCGGCCGCGCGATCTCGCGGTCCCGTCCGAATCAAAGGTGGGCGCAGTGTAGTCGGGGCCATGCCCTGGTCAAGCATCGGCCCCAATTCCCAATCATGGACCCACAGGGTGCCCAAGTCGGCCGCCGGAAGGCCCCGTTGGATAACGAGATTCTTGTCAAGGGCGAATCGTCGTTGATCGCCATCGCCGGGTGTCTATAGTCCATGCCATTCCTAGCGAGGGGGGACTGCCCATGCTGCGACCGCAGCTGGAGGACGCGCTTAAGCACGCGATGAAGGCGCGCGAGCAGTGCCGAGTGGCGACCATCAGGCTCATTCTTGCGGCGCTCAAGGACCGCGACATTGCCGAGCGCGGCAAGGGGAACGGTGAGCTGGACGACGGCCAGATTCTGGCCCTGCTACAGACGATGATCCGTCAGCGCCGCGAAAGCATCGAACTATACGAACGGGGCGGCCGGATCGACCTCGCCGAGCGCGAGGCCGAGGAGATCGCGGTAATCCAGACCTTCCTGCCGCCTGCGATCGAAGGCGAGGATCTGGTGTCAGCCGTGCGCGGCGTCGTGAACGACCTAAATGCCTGCACAATCAAGGATATGGGCCGCACGATGGCGTGCCTGAAGCAAAAGTATTCCGGCCGCATGGACTTCGCCAAGGCGAGCGGGTTGGTGAAGGAGCTGCTCGCCTCCAGTTGATCCGCCGGGGGCTGCCGCCGCAGTGCCGGCGGACGGGGAGAAACCCGCCCCGTGAGGGTTACATGGACTGGGCACCCGGCGCGAGCCGGGTCAAGATGAGCGCTCAGCCGGGCGTGAGAGGATGACGTTCCCACCGAGTTTTCTGGACGAGATTCGCGCACGGGTTCCGCTGGAAGGCGTGATCGGCAAGCGTGTGCGGCTGGTGCGCCGCGGGCGGGAATCCATCGGGCTCTGCCCCTTTCACAAAGAGAAGACGCCCTCGTTCACGGTGAACGAGGAGAAGGGCTTCTTCCATTGCTTCGGTTGCGGCGCCCACGGCGACGTCATCGGCTTCCTCATGCGAGACGAGGGCCTGTCGTTTCCCGAGGCAGTGGAGCGCCTGGCGGGCGATGCGGGCCTGGCACTCCCCGCGCGCGACCCGCGCGCCGAGGCGCGGGAGAAGGAGCGGCACTCGCTCTACGGTGTGGTCGAGGCTGCGGCCGTCTGGTTCGAGAACGAGCTCAAGGGTCCACGCGGCGCGGCGGCCCGGCGCTATCTCGACGCGCGCGGGGTGGATGAGGAGACCCGCGCACACTTCCGTATCGGCTTTGCGCCCGACAACCGCACGGCGCTCCGCACCAAGCTGGAAGGAGACGGAGTCACCCAGGCGACGATGATGGAAGCCGGCCTCGTGATCGCGCCGGAGGATGGCGGCACGCCGTACGACCGCTTCCGTGGTCGGATCATCTTTCCAATCTGCGACCGGCGCGGCCGGGTCGTCGCCTTCGGCGGCCGGGCGCTGGGCGATCGCCAACCCAAATACCTCAACTCGCCGGAAACCCCGCTCTTCGCCAAGGGCAGCCTGCTCTACAGTCACCACCTTGCATCCGCCGCTGCCCGCAAGGCCGGCCGCGTGATCGCGGTCGAGGGCTACATGGACGTGATCGCGCTGCACCAGGCGGGCATCGCCGAGGCGGTGGCGCCGCTCGGCACCGCGCTCACCGAGCAGCAGCTGGAGGCGATGTGGCGTCTCGCGGAGGAACCGGTGCTCTGCTTCGATGGCGACGAGGCCGGTGCCCGCGCCGCCGCACGTGCCGTGGAGCGGGCCTTGCCCCGGCTTAGCGCGAAGCGCTCGCTGCGTTTCGCGACGCTCCCTGCGGGCCTGGACCCGGATACGATGGTGCGCGGCCGAGGCCGCCAGGCGATGACAGAGATCGTCGACGCCGCGGTTCCGCTTTCAGACCAGCTGTGGACGATGGCCGCGGGCGGCCGCACGCTGGACACGCCGGAGGCGCGCGCACGGGCCCACAAGCAGCTGCAAGACCAGATCGCACACATCCCCGACCGCGACCTTGGCTTCCGCTACATGGAAGATTTTCGGCAGCGCCTGCGGCTGCCTTGGCAGGGGAGGCGGCCGGGCGGCACACCAATATCCGCGATGCCCGAGTCGCCTATCCGACGGGGCGATGCGCTCGGCCCCGGCGGACAGGGCACAGCGCAACCCCGCGAACGCGCCCTGCTCCAGATACTGCTGAGTTTCCCCGCGCTGGCGCTGGAGCAGCACGAGGCCCTGGCCGGGCTCCAACTGGAGACGCCGCGTTTCGCCGCCGTCGTCGTTGCGCTGATCGACTGGGCGGAGTCGGGGCCGGAGCCGGAGAGCGCCGGCCTGCGCGCGGCCCTCGTTGGGCAGGGTCTGGACAACGTGGTCGAAGAGCTGGTGGGTCAGAACGCCTATTTTCTGGATAAGCCGGCCAGCACCGACCACGCGCGCGACTTGCTCGTTGACGCCTTGAAGAGGCAGCACCAACGACTCGAAGAGCAGGCGACTCGGGCCGAAGCCGAAGCCGCGTACACCGACGAAGAGGCGTGGCAGCACACCCGCGAACGCATACTTCGTCTGCAAGAGACTGCGAAAGCGGAGTCGGACATACCCGATTTGGGCGCCGCACCGAGGGTAAGCGGGGCGTAGCGGCACGCTACACCCCATCGCCGCCGATATGACGCCGGTCACGGTTTTCTGTCGCTAGCAAGTGTAGTTGTCCGTTTTTGGTAGCACATTGATTGTCCGCTC
>JAPPKP010000316.1 GCA_028819955.1 Rhodospirillaceae bacterium
AACCGGACAGATCATCTGGTACATGGACCGGACATATCCCGTGTTACCGACACGATTTGCCGCCGATAATTGCAACCGCCCGTTCACGCACTATGCTAGGGGCTTGCGATTCGGAATTGCAGGGGGGCACCAGACATGACCAACCCGCTGACATCGCTTACGAAAACCGTGATCATGGGGGTCGCGCTCACCGTGATCATCGTCGCGATTCTCTACGGCATAAGCTGACCGGGGGGCGAGGCAATGGACATTCCATTGGTCGACTACCACTGGTGGACATTCTTCTTCCGCTGGACCCATGTGCTGGCGGGCGTGATGTGGATCGGGCTGCTCTGGTATTTCAACTTCGTCCAGATCCCGAACATGCCGAAGATCCCGGACGACCAGAAACCTGCGATCGGCAAGGTGATCGCGCCGGCCGCGCTGTTCTGGTTCCGCTGGGCCGCGCTCTTCACGGTCGCGACCGGCATCGTGCTCGCGCTGATGAACGAGTATTTCGCGGATGCCATCACGTTTGGCATCTTGGGTGCCGCGACCGACGGCCACGTGCTGAGACACACCGCCATCGGCATCGGGATGTGGCTCGGCATCGTCATGATGCTGAACGTCTGGTTCATCATCTGGCCGAACCAGAAGCGGGCACTTGGGATCGTGGAGGTCGAGGCCGATCGCAAGGCGCGGTCTGCGCGCTACGCCATGCTGGCATCGCGCACCAACACGATGCTCTCGATCCCGATGCTGTACTCCATGGTCTCGGCGCAGAACGTCTACTAACGCGATAGACCGAATGCCTTCGCCCGCCGCTCCACTAAATGGGTCGGCGGGCGGGGCTGCTTCCCGGATTAGTCGGTGGGGAGCGCGCGGAGCGCGTGCTGCGCCGCGGTCACGCCTGAACGTACCGCTCCCTCGATGGTGGCGGGCAGCCCCGTCGCGGTCCAGTCGCCGGCGAGGAAGAGGTTTCGAAAGCGGGTCTCTGCCGGCGGTCGCAGCGGCAAGGCAGCAGGGACCTGGGCGAAGGTCGCGCGTTTCTCCTTCACGATGCGAACCGCCGGCGTGTCGGGCAGCCGATAGTCGAGCGCCTGGGAAACGTCGGCCCAGAGCAGCCCGGCGATCTCCGCCGCCGGGCGCTCCGCCAGCGCGCCCGCCGCGCTCACGGTGACCGAGGCAATATCGCCGCGCGCAAAAATCCACTGCGCAGTGCCGCCCACCACGCCGAGGATCGCGCTGCCGCCCGGCATCGGTACCGGCTTATCGAGGCGGAAGTGCGCGTTCACGATGGGCCGGGTCTCCAGCGGCGCCGGAATCTCCGGCAAAAGCTGTGCGCAAACCTGCGGCGTCACAGCGAGCACGGCGACATCGCCCGGCGCGAACGACTCGTCGCTGCCGCCGCTGGTTCCCGCGATGTCGAGGCCTGTCACCGCCCGCCCGTCGTGCTCGATGGCGCGCAGCCGGCGATTGTAGTGGAGCCGGCCGCCGCCCCGTTCCACGTAGCGCACGCCGGGCTCCACCAGATCGGGGCCGAGCCCTTCGCGGGTGAGATAGGCGCGGCAGGCCGCCTCGCCCTTGCCGAAGGTGAGGCGCACCACCGGCCAGAGCAGGCGCGCGGACGCTTCCTCCACCGAGGCGTTGAGCACAGCCACGGTCAGCGGCTCCCACAGTCTCTCCAGCAGCGGCCCGGTGCCGCTGAGCCGCTCTGCGGCGGTGTCGCCGTCCCGCGCGCGGGCGAGGGCGAGGCCGGCCAGGTAGTGGCGTGCGCGGCTGCCCGGCACGCGGCGCCCCGGTGCCATGATCCACCAGGGCAGCGGTCCGGCATTGGGGCGCACGGTCCAGCGCTCGCCTGAGCGCAGGTCGACGAAGGGGAAGGCCGCACGCTCCTGGCCGACCAGCCCGTCCCGCGCGCCAACGCTGTCCAGATACGCGAACACGGCGGGATTGGCGCCCAGGATCAGGTGGTTGCCATTGTCGATGGTCCGGTCCAGGGTGGCGTCGTGAAACGAGCGGCAGCGGCCGCCTGCTTGCGCCGCCGCTTCCCAAAGGACGACGCGCTGCCTCGCCTTCACCAGCTCCACGGCGCAGGAAAGCCCCGCCATGCCGGCGCCGATCACGTGAACGGTCGCCATGCTCCCTCGCATCCTCTTGGCGCGTCCATGTATAGGGGAGGAGAGGTAACTGGCAAACGCGGGGCGGGGAGGGGCCTAAGTGGTTGCCCGACTCTCATCCGTGGGCGCGTTGGCGCGGGTGGCCGACTACGACCGCTACCTCTCCGCCGTGTTCGCGCCCACCGCACGCCGCGAGGCGCTGTTCGCGCTGATCGCCTTCAACCACGAGATTGCGCGCATACCCGAGGCGGTGAGCGAGCCGATGCTGGGGCGCATCCGGCTGCAGTGGTGGCGTGAGGTCCTCGACGCGGTCTATGCCGGCGAGCCCGCCCGGCGGCACGAGGTGGCGGTGCCGCTGGCAGACGCGATCCGGGCCTGCGCGCTCGACCGTGCCCCGTTCGACGCGCTACTGGACGCGCGGGAGGTCGATTTGGAGGGGGAGGGCCCGGCCGATCTCGCGGCGCTGGAGCGCTATGCTGCCGCCACCGGCGGGAGCCTGACGGAGCTCATGGTGCGGGCTTGCGGCGCTGACTCCGGCCCTGCTTTGGAGGCCGGGCGGCAGGTCGGCACCGCCTGGGCGCTGACCGGCGCCCTTCGCGCTGCGCCGCACGCGGCGGCGCAGGGACGGGTCACGCTCCCGGCCGACCTCCTTGCCAAGGCCGGGATCGCCGTCGAGGATGTCCGGGCGGGCCGCGGGTTCGACCGTTTCGCCGTCATTGCCGAGCCGGTGGCGGGTCGCGCCGTCGCGCTGCTCGCCGCGGCGCGGCAGGCCCGGCGCGCGGTGCCCCGGCAGGCCCTGGGCGTGCTGCTCATCGCCCGCCTTGCCGATCTCTACCTCGCGCGGCTGAAGCGCGCCGCGTGGGATCCGCGCGACCCACGCGTGGCCTGCGGCCCGCTCCGCAAGCAGGCGGCGATGCTCTCGGGCGCGCTCACGGGCCGCTACTGATGCCTTTTCTCAGGCGGCAGCGGCGCGGCCCTCTCCCAGCCAGCGGCCGAGATCGGCGCGTGCGCGTTCGACCATCGCGGCCTTGCGCGCGCGCTTGGGCACGCGGCCCGCGAGCGGCGGGAACAGCCCGAAGTTGACGTTCATGGGCTGGAAGGTCCCGCCGGCGCCGAGATGCCCGCCGGTGATGTGGCTGAGCAGCGCGCCGAGCGCCGTGGTCGGCGGCGGGGGCGGGGAGGCGACGCCCGCGTGCTCCGCCGCGGCGAATCGTCCCGCGAGCAGGCCGATCGCCGCGCTCTCCACATAGCCCTCGACGCCGGTAATCTGGCCGGCGAAGCGCACGTGCGGCGCGCAGCGCAGGCGCAGCTTGGCGTCCAGCAGCGCCGGGCTGTTGATGAAGGTGTTGCGGTGAATGCCGCCGAGCCTGGCGAAGCCGGCCTGCTCCAGCCCTGGGATCAGGCGGAAGACCCGCTTCTGGGCGCCGTGCGTGAGCTTGGTCTGGAAGCCCACAATGTTGAAGAGGGTGCCGAGCGCGTTGTCCTGGCGCAGCTGCACCACCGCATGAGGGCGGATGCCGGTGGCGGGGTCGGTGAGCCCCACGGGCTTCATGGGGCCGAAGCGGAGCGTGTCGCGCCCGCGCGCCGCCATCACCTCGATGGGCAGGCAGCCCTCGAAGTAGGGCGTGTCGCGCTCCCAGTCCCGGAAGGGGATCGTGTCGGCGGCGAGCAGCGCGTCGATGAAGGCCTCGTAGCGCGCGTGATCCAGCGGGCAGTTGATGTAGGCCGCGCGGTCGCCGCCCGGCCCCGCCTTGTCGTAGCGGGACTGGAACCAGGCCCGGTCGAAGTCGATGCAGTCGCGGTGGACGATGGGCGCGAGCGCGTCGAAGAAGGCGAGGTGGTCCTCGCCGGTCGCATCGAGGATCGCCTGGCTCAGCGCCGGCGCGGTGAGGGGGCCGGTGGCTACGATGGCGAGGCCCTCCGCCGCATCGGGCAGGCCGGGTGCCTCCGCGCGGCGCAACCGGATGGCGGGCTCGTCCTCGATCGCCTGCTGAACGGCGTCGGCGAAGCCCGTGCGGTCCACGGCGAGCGCCTGCCCAGCCGGCACCTTGTGGCGGTCGGCGGCGGCCATGACCAGCGAGCCCGCGCGCCGCATCTCCTCGTGCAGCAGGCCGACGGCATTGCGCTCGGCATCGTCGGAGCGGAAGGAGTTGGAGCAGACCAGCTCGGCGAGCCGGTCGGTGACATGCGCCTCGGTGCCGCGCGACGGCCGCATCTCCCAAAGCTCGACCGCCCCGCCCTGGCGCGCGATCTGCCACGCCGCCTCGCAGCCGGCGAGCCCGCCGCCGATGATGCGGATACGCTCTACCACCCGTTGCTTCCCCGTGCTCCGTTGCCGGGCTCAAGCCACCTTGCGCCGGGCGCGACGGGGGCGGCGTGCTCCGTGATGCGCCTGGCGGGCCGGCGCGGGGCCGAGCGCGCGGCGCAGGAACTGCCCGGTGTAGCTCTCGTCCACGGCGGCGATCTCGTCGGGCGTGCCGGCCGCGACCACCCGCCCGCCGCCGTCGCCGCCTTCGGGCCCGAGATCGACGATCCAGTCGGCGGTCTTGATCACCTCCAGGTTGTGCTCGATCACCACCACGGTGTTGCCGCTCTCCACCAGCGCGTGCAGCACCTCCAGCAGCTTGCGCACGTCGTGGAAGTGAAGGCCGGTGGTGGGCTCGTCCAGGATGTAGAGGGTCTTCCCGGTAGCCCGGCGCGAAAGCTCCTTCGCGAGCTTGACCCGCTGCGCCTCGCCGCCGGAAAGCGTGGTCGCCTGCTGGCCCACCCGGATGTAACCGAGCCCCACCCGCCGCAGGGTCTCGAGCTTGTTGCGGATGGCGGGCACCGCCTTGAAGAAGGCGGTCGCATCGTCCACGGTCATCGCCAGCACATCCGCGATGGACTGGTTCCGATAGAGAATCTCCAGGGTCTCGCGGTTGTAGCGCCGGCCCTTGCACTCCTCGCACTGGACGTAGATGTCCGGAAGGAAGTGCATCTCGATCTTGATCAGGCCGTCGCCCTGGCATGCCTCGCAGCGCCCGCCCTTGACGTTGAAGGAGAAGCGGCCCGGCTTGTAGCCGCGCGCCTTGGCCTCCGGCAGCCCTGCGTACCACTCGCGGATCGGGCCGAAGGCGCCGGTGTAGGTGGCCGGGTTCGAGCGCGGCGTGCGGCCGATGGGCGACTGGTCGATGTCCACCACCTTGTCGAGGAACTCGAGCCCGTCGATGCCGTCGTGGGCGCCGGGCTGGACCCGGGCCGCAAACATGCGCCGCGCGGCGGCCCGGTAGAGCGTGTCGACGATCAGCGTGGACTTGCCGCTGCCGGAGACTCCGGTGACGCAGGTGAAGGTTCCGAGGCGGAAGGCGACGTCGATGGATGTGAGGTTGTTGGCCTTCGCACCGCGCACCGTGACCGTCTGGCCCTTTTTGCCGGGCCGCGTGATCTCCGGCACCGGGATCGCCTCCTCCCCGCTCAGGTATTGGCCCGTCAGGCTCTCCCGGCTCGCGATGATGGCGGCGGGCTCGCCTTCGGCCACGATCTCGCCGCCGTGGACGCCGGCGCCCGGCCCCATATCCACGACATAGTCCGCGCTCCTGATCGCGTCCTCGTCGTGCTCGACCACGAGCACGGTGTTGCCGAGGTCGCGCAGGTTGCGCAGCGTGCCGAGCAGGCGCGCGTTGTCGCGCTGGTGCAAGCCGATGGAGGGCTCGTCCAGCACGTAGAGCACACCCGTGAGCCCAGAGCCGATCTGCGAGGCGAGACGGATACGCTGGCTCTCGCCACCCGACAGCGTGCCGGCAGTGCGGGAGAGCGTGAGGTATTCCAACCCGACATCCACCAGGAACTGCAGCCGCTCGTTGATCTCCTTCAGGATGCGCCGGGCGATCTCGCGCTGCTTGGGCGACAGGCTGTCGTCCAGTGCTGCGAACCAGCGCGCGGCTTCCGCAATCGAGAATTGCGTGACATCGCCGATGTGCAGGTCGCCCACCTTGACGCAGAGCGCCTCCGGCTTCAGCCGATGCCCGCCGCAGCTCTCGCACGCGGCGGTGCTCTGGAACTTGCCGAGCTCTTCGCGCAGCCAGGCGCTGTCGGATTCGCGCCAGCGCCGGTCCAGGTTGGGCACTACGCCCTCGAAGGGCTTGGTGGTGCTGTACTGCCGGATGCCGTCGTCGTAGGTGAAGGTGATCCGCTCCTTGTCGGAGCCGTGAACGACGGTCTGCCGCACTTTCACCGGCAGCTCGCTCCAGGGCACGGTCATGCGCGCGCCGTAGTGCTCGGCAATGCACTCCAGCGTTTGCCGATAGTAGGGCGAGGACGAGCCCGCCCAGGGGGCGACGGCGCCCTGGGCGAGGCTGAGGCGCTGGTCCGGCACCACGAGCTCGGCGTCGAAATAGAGCCGGATGCCGAGACCGTCGCAGCTCGGGCAGGCGCCGAAGGGGTTGTTGAAGGAGAAGAGCCGGGGCTCGATCTCCTCGATGGTGAAGCCCGAGACCGGGCAGGCGAACTTGGCTGAGAAAACCGTCCGCTCGCCGCTGTCGGCGTCCTCGGCGACCACCAGCCCCTCGGTGAGCCCGAGCCCGGTCTCCAGGCTGTCGGCGAGGCGGGTGCCGAGCGTGGGCGAGACCACCACGCGGTCCACCACGACCTCGATGTCGTGCTTGCGCTTCTTGTCGAGCGCCGGCGCCGCGTCGATGTCGTAGGTTTCGCCATCGATCTTGACCCGCGTGAAGCCGCGCTTGAGCAGCTCGGCAAGGTCCTTCCTGTACTCGCCCTTGCGCCCGCGGATCACCGGCGCGAGCAGATAGAGCCGCGTGCCCTTTTCCATCGCCAGGATGCGGTCCACCATCTGGCTCACGGTCTGGCTCTCGATCGGGAGCCCGGTCGCGGGCGAGTACGGCACCCCGATGCGGGCGAAGAGCAGGCGCAGGTAGTCGTGAATCTCGGTGACCGTGCCCACGGTGGAGCGCGGGTTCCGCGACGTGGTCTTCTGCTCGATGGAGATCGCCGGCGAGAGCCCGTCGATGGACTCCACGTCGGGCTTCTGCATCAGCTCCAGGAACTGCCGCGCGTAGGCCGAGAGACTCTCCACGTAGCGCCGCTGGCCCTCGGCGTAGATCGTGTCGAAGGCGAGCGACGACTTGCCCGAGCCCGACAGCCCGGTGACGACGATCAGGCGGTCGCGGGGCAGGTCGACGTCGACGCCCTTCAGATTGTGCTCACGGGCGCCGCGAACGCTGATGGTCTTGGCCATGGGCGCGGACGAAACGGCTCGGGGATCGACCCTGGAGTATAGGAGCTTCGCCCGGCGAAGGCGAGGGGCTGGCGGTATTCGTGTCGCTAGCAGATGATGTGTCCGGTTTAGGTAGCACACGAGTTGTCCGGTT
>JAPPKP010000278.1 GCA_028819955.1 Rhodospirillaceae bacterium
TGCAGATCAACGCGCAGAACTGCGTGCACTGCAAGACCTGCGACATCAAGGACCCCGCGCAGAATATCGAGTGGGTGGTGCCCGAAGGCGGGGGCGGCCCCAACTATGCCAACATGTAAGGCAAGCACGGGCGCGGCCCGACGTCTGCAAGACTCACGGAGCTGGCGTCGCGGCGCGACCGTCTGGCTGGGCGGTGCGCTCGCCGCCGGTCTGATCGGCGGGGTGAGCGTCGCAGGCCAGATTGCGGCCGATGAGCACGATCTCCCCATGCCGCCGGAGCCCGCCGCAAGCGCCCACCGGGCGGACGCCTCGCAGTTCGGCGACTATCTGGTGGGCCGCTACGCTCATGCCCGCGGCGACTATGCGGCGGCGGCGCGGCACTTGGAGCGCGTCCTCGCCGCGGATCCGAACAATCCCTCTCTCCTGCGCCGCACCGTGTCTCTGCAGGTCGCCGACGGCCGGATCGAGGATGCGGCCGCGCTGGCCGAACGCCTACTCGACAACCAGGCGAACGGGCGTCTGGCGCAATTCGTTCTCGGGCTGCGGGACGCGCGCAACGGCGACTACGAAGCGGCGCTTGAACGCATCGACACGATCGAGCGGGAGAGCGTCTATTCCTTCCTGATACCGCTTGCCGAGGCGTGGATGCACACCGGAGCCGGCTCGGACGCGGCGGCGCTGGCGGCGCTGGCGCCACTCGGGGACCGTGATGCCTACCGGCCTTTCTTCGTCCTCCATGCCGGCCTGATCAACCATCTCGCCGGGCGCGACGCGGATGCCGAGGCTCTCCTGCGGGAAGCCGTCGCGACCTCCAGCGGCTCGCATCGCCCGGTAGCGGCGCTCGGCAGCGTCCTGATGCGGGCCGGGCGCATCGTCGAGGCCCGCGCGATCTACGAAGAGTACCGCGAACAGAATCCGGACATCGTCTGGATCGAACGTGTGCTGGCGGCGGTCGATGCCGGCGAGACGGTGCCGCCCATCGTCTCCGACGCGCGCGAGGGCTTGGCGGAGGCCCTGCTCGGCGTAGCCGCCTCGGTACCGCAGCGGGACAACGGCGAAGCCGCGCTGATTTATGCGCGCCTCGCGCTCTTCTTGCGCGACGATCTGCACTCGGCCCGCTTCCTGATCGGCGAAGTCCTCGAAGACGCGGAGCGGCTGGAGGCCGCGGTCGACGCCTACCGTTCCATCCCGCTCGGGTCGGACTTCGCCTGGGCGGCGCAGCTCCGCGCCGCGAGCGATCTCGCGGATCTCGACCGGCTCGATGAAGCGGTCGCGACGCTCAGACGAATGGCGGACGAGCAACCCGAGCGCACGGACGCCATCACCACCCTCGGCGACGTGCTCAGGAGGGATGAGCAATACGCGGAAGCCGCCGCCGCCTACGACATCGCGGTGGAGCGGATCGAGACGGTCGAGTATCGCCACTGGCGCTTGTTCTACGTGCGTGGCATCGCGTTCGAACGCCTGGGCGAGTGGCCCAAGGCCGAGTCGGATTTCAGGCGCGCGCTCGAACTGGAGCCGGATCAGCCGCTGGTGCTCAACTATCTCGGCTATTCCTGGGTAGAGCAGGGGAGCAATCTCGACGAAGCCAAGACCATGATCGAGAAGGCCGTCGAGCTTCGCCCCGACGACGGCTATATCGTCGACAGTCTCGGATGGGTGGCCTACAGGCTGGGCGAATTCGAGGAGGCCGTGCACCAGCTGGAACGGGCGGTCGAGCTGGTGGCGGGCGATCCCATCATCAACGACCACCTGGGCGATGCCTACTGGCAGGTGGGTCGGCTGATCGAAGCGCGGTTCCAGTGGCGGCGCGTGCTCACCCTCGATCCGGAGGAAGATCTGGCCGACCGGGTCCGACGCAAGATCGCAGACGGTCTCTCCGCAGGCGCGGAGGTGGACGCATCACAGTAAGGGACCGGCGGTGATCCGGGTCGAGGCGCCGGCCAAGCTCAACCTCTACCTTCACGTAACCGGCCGACGGGCCGACGGCTATCACGAGCTCGATAGCCTCGTCACCTTCACCGCGCTCGCCGATACGCTGGAGATCGCGCCGGCCGACGCCCTCGCGCTGACCGTGAGCGGGCCGTTCGCCGATGCCTTGGACGCCGACGACAACCTCGCCACGCGGGCGGCGATGGCGCTGGCGGAAAGGCTCGGCCGGTCGGCGAACGTGTGGATCGCGCTGCACAAGCGCGTGCCCGTCTCGGCCGGCCTCGGCGGCGGCTCGGCCGATGCGGCGGCGGTTCTGCGCGGCCTCGCCCGGCTGTGGCGGCTCGGCCCTGCGCACACGAGCGATCTTCGGGAGATTGCGCTCGGCCTCGGCGCCGACGTGCCCGCTTGCCTCGATTCCCGCGCCGCTTACATGGGCGGCATCGGCGAGGCGCTGAGCCCGCCGCCACCGTTGCCGCCCTGCGGCGTGCTGCTGGTCAATCCTGGCGTGCCGGTTCCCACCGGGCCCGTCTTCGCCGCACGGCGCAGGCCGTTCTCGGCCAGCGGGCGTTTTCGGGAATACCCGCGGGACGCACCGGCGCTGGCCAATCTTCTGCGCACCCGGCGCAACGACCTGGAGCCGCCAGCCCGTGCCCAGGTTCCCGAAATTGGCCGGGTTCTCGAAAGCATTGCAGCGGCGCCCGGCTGCCTGCTCGCGCGAATGTCGGGCTCGGGCGGCACCTGCTTCGGCCTGTTCGCGGATGAGGTGGCGGCAGGGGATGCGGCCGGCGCCATCGCCCGCGAGCGTCCCGGCTGGTGGGTGCAGCCGACGCGTCTGGCTCATGAAGGCGAGACGACCGACGTGATGGCCGCACGCAGCGGATCGTGACGGGGCCGCTCAAGGCGGTAGGCGCACCGTCTCCAGCCAGTGGGCCTTCACGATCTCGGCGACCGAGACCATGTCGTCGAAGGCCGACGGCTTGACCATGTAGGCGTTGGCGCCGAGCGAGTAGCTCGCCGCGATGTCCCGCTCCTCGTCGGAGGTCGTGAGCACCACCACGGGGATGCGGCAGAGCTCCGGCTCGTTGCGTAGCTGTTCCAGCACTTCGGTGCCGTTGACCTTCGGCATGTTCAGGTCGAGCAGGATCAGGCTTGGCTTGGGTGCGGCTTCCGGGTCGGCGTAATCGCCGCGACGCTTGAGATAGTCCAGCAGTTCGGCGCCATCGTGGACGACGTAGAGCGGGCAGGTGATCTCCGCCCGGCGCAGGGCCTTCTCGGTAAGAAGGCAGTCGGCAGGGTCGTCGTCCGCCATCAGGAGGACGGTGCGCTCGTCAGCCAGCATATCTCACCACGGTCATGGTCTACGCGGCGCCGGCAGTGCCGGCCGCCTCCTCGGCTTTGGTCACGAGACGCAGCGCGAGCGACGGAAAGGCTGCGACGGCGCCCGCAAACGCGAGAAAATCGATCGGCGCGTCGATGAAGACCGGCTCCGTCGTCCCCGCCCGCGGCAGGTCGGCACGGTCGTCCTTGGACCCGCCCAACAGGATTACCGGCATATCGCGGAGCGCCGGTGTGGCGGCGATCTCGGCGAGCGCGTGGCGTCCTTCCGTCTGTTGCAGGCCGGGGTCGAGAATGACGAGATCCGGCCGCGGCGCAGGCGTGCCGTCGCCGCGCAAGTGCCGCCCCTGCAGGTGAGCCAGCAGCGCAGCGCCATTGGTCACGTAGGTGAGCGCGTTGCCGAGGCCGGCAGCTTGCAGAGTCTTTGTCGCCTGCAGACAATCCTCCGGGTCGTCGTCGGCCATGACGATGACCGCGGGCCGCATCGCATCGCCCGGGCCCGCAGGCACCGAAAGCTCGTAGTTGCAGCTCTTGAGTCGCAGCACCGCGTCGTGCAGCTTCGCGAAGGTCACGGGCTTCACCAGATAGGCGTAAGCGCCGAGATTGTAACTGTCGGAGATATCCAGGCTGGCCTCGGAGGCCGTGAGGATGACGATCGGTATCTTTCTCAGTGCCGGCCTGAGGTTGATTTCCCAGAGCGAGTCGAGCCCCGCCATCTTGGGCATGTTGAGGTCGAGCAGGATCAGGTCGGGGCGAGGCGAGGAGCCGGGATCGGAGAACTTGCCGCTTCGCCCGAGGTAGTCGAGCAGCTCCTGGCCGTCCTGCACGAAGCGCAGCTCGTTTCCAAGCCGAGCCTTCTGCAATGTCTTCTTGGTGAGCAGGCAATCCTCGGGATCGTCGTCCGCCATCAGGATCAGGACCGGCCTGGTGCCGGGCGCGGCGCTCATCGGCGTCTCACCGGGGCTGCCGGCGGGGCAGGGTCACCGAAAAGGTGGCGCCTTTGCCCGGTGTGCCGGATGCCGTGATCAGGCCGTGATGGCGCAGGACGATCTTCTCGCAGATCGCAAGGCCGATGCCGGCGCCTTCGTACTGGTGGCGCGCGTGCAGCCGCTTGAACGGCTGGAACAGCTTGCTGCCCAGTGACTGCTCGAACCCGATGCCGTTGTCCGCCACGACGATGGTGTGCGCAGGCCCCGGGATCGCGGCGAGAGGTTCCGCCTCCGCCGCCATGCGGACCGTGACGCGCGGCGCGACACCCGGCCTGCGAAACTTCAGCGCGTTGCCGATGAGGTTGCGGAAGAGTTGATCCATCTGGGTGCGATCCGCTTCGATCGTCGGCGCCTCGCCAACGTCCACCCGACCCTCGGCCTCCTCAAGGGAAACCGAGAGGTCCGAGAGCACGGTGTCGAACACCTCGCTTAAGGACAAGTCCTCGAAGGGCTGCGCCGCCGTGGTGACCCGAGAGAGTGCCAGAAGGTCGCTTACCAGGGTCTGCATCCGGGACGCCGCATCGGTCATGAAGTCGATGTACTGGCGTCCTTCCTCGTCCAGGCTCTCCTGCTTCTCGTCCGCGAGCAGGGCGCCGAAGGCCCTGATCTTGCGCAGCGGCTCCTGCATGTCGTGGGAGGCCACATAGGCGAACTGCTCGAGCTCCTCGTTGGAGCGGGCAAGGTCGCGCGCATGGCGCTCCAGAGCCTCCTTAGCCTCCTTCTGCTCGGTGATGTCGCGCACGATCCCCATGATCCGCACCGGCGTGCCCGCCTCGTCACGGACCAGAATGGAGCGGACGGCGATGGGGAAGACCGAGCCGTTCTTGCGGATGTACTCCTTCTCGTACTCGTCGGTGTAGCCGCGCGACATGAGCTGCTGGTCGACGATCTCGGCTTCCATCGCCGCCCAGCGGGTCGGTGTGAGCTGCTGATAGGTCACGCCGATGATCTCGTCGAGGTCGTAGCCCAGCATGTCGAGGTAGGCGTCGTTGGCCTCTTCGACGGGGCCGTCGAGGCCGACGAAGACCACGCCGTCGTGGCTCAGGTCGAAGAGGCTCCGGTAGCGCTTTTCGGACTCCCTGAGCGCCTCCTCCTTCTCCTTCAGCTCCGTGATGTCGCGGACGATGCCCATGAAGCGGACCGGCCGCCCGTCCAGGTCCCGCACCAGGATGGTGCGCAGGCTGATCGGCGCGATCGATCCGTCCTTGCGCACGTATTCCTTCTCGTACTCGTCCGAGAAGCCGCGCCGCATCACCTGGGTCTCGATGATCTCCGCCTCGCTCGCGCGCCACTTTTCGGGCGTGAGGTCCTGGTACGTGTGCGTGCTGATTTCGTCCCGGTCGTAGCCGACGAGGTCCAGATAGGCCTGGTTCATCTCCTCGATGTGGCCTTCGAGATCGACGAACACGATCCCGTCCCGGCTCATCTCGAAGAGGGAGCGGAACCGGCCCCGCGACGTGCGGCCTGCGTCGCGGTCGCGCCGGGCCTCGGCAAGCGCCTGCTCCAGCGCCGCGATCCGCTGCCGCAACGCCCCGTCCTCGGCAAGCGGGGGCGCGTGTTGCAAGGGCCTCGCCTCAGCCGTCATCGATCAGGTCCTCGGCGTAGGCGAAGAGCGCCGGCATGCCGCCGGTGTGGACGAAGACCACCGTCTCGTCCGCGCCGACCGCGCCGCGCTTCACGTGATCGATGAGTCCGGCCATGGCTTTTCCGGAATAGACGGGGTCGAGAAAGATGCCCTCGGTCTCGGCCACGAGCCCGATTGCCGCACGCGCCTCCGGCGAGAGCACGCCGTAGTCCTCGCCGATGTGGTCCTCGTCGGTGACGAAGTCGGCCGGTTCGATCGCGAGATTGAGATCGAGGGCCCGCGCCGTCGCCGTGGCGACCCGCGCGATGTCCAGTACCCTGGGCTCCTCCCAGCGGATCGGGCTGATCGCTGCCACCCGAGCCCGGCGGCCGAGCGCGCGCAGGCCCGTGATAAGTCCGGCCGGGGTGTTGTTGGCCCCGCAGATGAAGACCTGGGTGGGGTCGATCCCTGCGTCTTCGAACTGGGCATCCAGCTCGATCGCCGTCCCGACGTAGCCGAGCGCTGCAAGCACTTGCTGGTCGAGGGCGAAGGGCGCGATCACGAAGGGCTTGCGGCCCGCCGCCTCCAAGGCGCGGGCCTTTTCATCCAGCAGCGGCTGAATCTTCTCCATGCTGTCGATGTCGACCACGGTCACGTCCGCGCCCATCAGGCGGTCGAGCAGCAGATTGCCCTGCACACGGGGTCCCTTGACGCCGTGGATCAGGACCAGCGAGACGCCAAGGCCGTGCTTGCACGCCGCCGCCGTAATCTGCCGGCACCAGTTGGACTGGGTGTAGGCGCCCGCGACCACGGTGTCGGCGCCCGACTTCAGGATCTCGGCGAAGGTGAACTCCAGATGGCGCGTCTTGTTGCCGCCGAAGGCCAGCCCCGTGAGGTCGTCCCGCTTGATGTAGAGGGCGCGCACGCCGATCGCCTCGGCGAGCCGGGGACAGTAGTCGAGCGGCGTCGGCAGATGCGCGAGCCGGATGCGCGGATGTACTGCGAGACGGGCGGCGAGGTCGTCCCTCGTCACTGCTGCCTCCGCACCTGCTTCCGCAACCGCCATACCACTCCCCCGCCGGCCTCTTGGGCATCCTATCGCCGGCGGGAAGCGCCCGGCAACAGACGGCGATAGTCGGGCTGTACACTCCCGCCAAGGCTGTATTAGCATCGCTTATCGATAAGAACGCGCACGACGCAGAGGGGAGATACCGATGACCAAGACGACACGGCGCAATTTCCTGAAAGGCACCGCCGCAGCCGGCACGATCGCCGCGTTCGGCGGTCAGGCGCCTTTCTTCAAGAAGGCGCTGGGCCAGGGGAAGAAGAGCGTCGTGTGGGGGCAGACCGAGCCCTTCACGTCGAGCTGGGACCCGAGCAGCCACACCATCCTGGCACAGATCTATTTCGACTATGACGTGTTCGGCCAGCTCATCCGCACACCGATGTCGCAGGCCCAGCCGGACGAGATCGTCTACGAGATGGCGACCAGCCAGAACGTGGTCGAGGACGGCTGGCTCGA
>JAPPKP010000165.1 GCA_028819955.1 Rhodospirillaceae bacterium
GCCGTGAGCTGCGGGATCGTGGCGGGCGAAGCGGTGCTCGACCTCGACTATGACGAGGACAGCACGGCGGACGCCGATGCCAACTTCGTGCTCACCGCCGGCGGCGGGATCGTCGAGGTGCAAGGCACGGCGGAGGGCGACCCCTTCAGCGAGGCGCAGCTGCTCGCCATGCTGGGCCTGGCTCGTACGGGCGCGGAACAGCTCTTCGCCCTGCAGCGAGACGCGCTCGCCGGGGCAGGCTAGGCAGCATGGCCCGTCGTCTCGTGACGGCGCGCCTGATCGTGGCGAGCCACAACGCCGGCAAGGTCCGCGAAATCGCGGCGCTGCTGGACCCCCTCGGCATCGAGGCGGTGGGCGCTTCGGCGCTGGGCCTCGCTGAGCCGGAGGAGACCGGCGACACGTTCGTCGCGAACGCGGCGCTCAAGGCCCGCGCTGCATCCGAGACGAGCGGCGAGCCCGCACTCGCCGACGATTCCGGCCTGGTCGTGCCCGCGCTCGATGGCGCGCCGGGCATCTATTCCGCCCGCTGGGCGGGGCCGGGGAAGGATTTTCGCGTGGCGATGGCGCGCATCGAGTCGGAGCTTGCGGCGCGCGGGCGCGAGACCGGCGGCGCTGCGGCCTATTTCGTCTGCGCGCTCTCCCTCGGCTGGCCGGATGGGCATTGCGAGACCGTCGAGGGGCGCGTGGACGGGACCCTCACGTTTCCCCCGCGCGGCCCGCACGGCTTCGGCTACGACCCGATCTTCGTCCCCGGCGGCCACGCGCGCACCTTCGGCGAGATGCGGCCGGAGGAGAAGCAGCCGCTGACCCACCGGGCCCGGGCCTTCGAGCAACTGGCGGCGGCCTGCCTGCCGGTCCGGCCGTGAGCGACGACGCCGAATCGAGCCTTATCGATGCGCCGTCGGACCCGGCGCTCGCCCTCTACGTCCACTGGCCGTTCTGCCTCTCCAAGTGCCCCTACTGCGACTTCAACAGCCACGTCAGGGAGAGCGTGGATCAGGCCAGGTGGCGGGGCGCGCTGCTGCGTGAGGTCGACCACTTCGCGGCGCTGCTGCCCGAAGCGACGATCGCCAGCATCTTCTTCGGCGGCGGCACGCCCTCGCTGATGCCGCCCGAGACCGCTGCCGCCGTCATCGACAGGGCGGCGATGCGGTGGACCCTCGCAGAGGACGCGGAGATCACCCTCGAAGCCAATCCAACCTCGACCGAGGCGGCGCGCCTCGAGGATTTTCGGGCGGCCGGCATCAACCGGGTCTCGCTCGGCGTGCAGGCGCTGGACGACGACGCGCTGCGCTTCCTCGGGCGCGGGCACGATGCGGCGGAGGCGCGGCGGGCAGTGGCGCTGGCGCAGCGCGTCATGCCGCGCAGCTCCTTCGACCTGATCTATGCGAGGCCCGGCCAGACCGTCGAGACCTGGCGCAATGAGCTGGCCGAGGCGTTGTCGTTCGCGGGCAACCACCTCTCGCTCTACCAGCTCACCGTCGAGAAGGGCACGCCCTTCTGGCGGCAGGAGCGCGACGGTGCTTTCGCGCTGCCCGGCGACGATACCGGCCGCGCCCTCTACGACCTGACCCAGGAGACCATGGCGGCGGCGGGCTTCTCGGCCTATGAGATCTCCAACCATGCGCGCGGCGGCGATGCCTGCCGCCACAATCTCGCCTACTGGCGCTACGACGACTACGTGGGTGTCGGACCCGGCGCCCACGGCCGCATTCGGCCGGCGGGGAGCGAGCGAATGGCAACGCGACAGCACGCCGGCCCAGAAACCTGGCTCGCTGCCGTCGAGCGCGCCGGCCACGGCACCGTCGAAACCCGCTCCCTCGATCCGGAAGAGCAGGCGCGGGAGATGCTGATGATGGGTCTCCGGCTCGCGGAAGGCGTGTCCGAAACGCACTTGCGGCAGCTCACTGGCTGCGACCCGGACCAGGCGATCGACCGAGCCGGCCTCGCCCGCCTCGCCGAGGCCGGTTACCTGGAGCGGCGTGACGGGAGGCTCAGGGCGACCCCCGCCGGTCGGCCGCTGCTCAACAGCCTGCTGGTCGAGTTGCTCGCCTGAGCGGCGAGCTGCCGTGCGCTACGACGGGCTCTGCGGTCCGCGCGCTTGCGTGGGATCCGCAGCGGCGCGGGCGGCCTCGCGCAGCCGCCGCAGCAGCCCGAAGCCGGGCGGACGAAAGCCGGCGAATCGCGCACGCGCCGTCTGGACACGCATGACGTCGCCGATGCGCCGGTCGAGGAAGGCCCAGGTGGCCTGCGCATCCTCCGAGCCGTCGTTCAGCCAATAGAGCAGCGTGGAGAGGTAGACGCCGGCAAGCAGGGCGCGCTTGGTGTAGAAGCCGAAGTCGGTCGTCTTGTCCCCGACCGCGAACCAGATGGTATCCACGGTGCGGTAGAGCGAGGAGAGCGCGTGCGGGCCGTTGGCGGACTGCGCCAGGATCGGGAGCGCCGCGCGGACTGCCTCCCGATGCGCCGCGTTCTGTTCCAGCCGAATGCGCACGGCGTGCGCGATGCGCTCCCGCACCCGCATTGCCGCCAGATCGGTCTCCTTGAGTGCGTCCTCCATGCGGCGGTCGGCGTAGGCCGCGTGATAGGTCACGAGCGCGACCGGCCCGCCGGGGAAGGCGTGGCGCGCCTCCTCGGGGTCGATGTCGAGTTCGGCCGCCGCCGCTGCCAGCGCCTTTTCGGACCAACCGTCGAAGGGCACGTGAGGGAGGGTTGCGACCAGCAGCCTGTCGCGAGTCTCGTCCACCGGCAACGCCCGCCACATGGCTCAAGCCGCCTCGGCCGCCGCGCGGCCAAGTTCGCTGGTGAAGGCGAGGGTCGACAGGTCCGTCATCCTCATCGGGTAGAGGATGCCGTCCAGGTGGTCGCACTCATGCTGTACGACTCGGGCGTGGAAGCCCTCTGCCTCGCATTCGTGCTTCCGGCCTTCGGTGTCCGTCCATCGATAGAGAATGCGATCGTGTCGCGGCACCATGCCGGCAAGGCCGGGGAGAGAGAGGCACGCCTCCATGTCCTCCACCATGCGCTCGCCGATCGGCACGATCGCGGGGTTTATGAGGACCGTCGGCGATTCGAGTCCCGATTCGATTGCCGACTCGATGTCAGCGCCGTCCCCGTCCGGCTCGCGGCCGGGCGGCACGCGGAAGAGAACGAGTCGCAGCGGCACGTGCACCTGCGGCGCGGCGAGGCCGGCTCCGTTGGCGTCGACCAGCGTGTCGACCATGTCCTCGATCAAGCGCACGATTGCAGGCGCGGTCGGGTCGGCGACCGGCGATGCGGGGCGGCTCAGCACGGGATGACCCATGCGCGCGATCTTGAGTATTGCCATGCTCTCTATATGGCCTGCGCCGGCCCTGCCGTAAACCGCTTCGCAGCCGCGCATTCAATCAGAGGGACGGGCCCCTGCAGCAGGAAGTAAGCCGTTGTCGAAAACGTGACTTTGCCTGCCGAGGACAAGGACTGGCGGCCCAACACAATTTTGGTTATGCTGCGCCGCCGTCGCCCATAGATTTCCAGAGGCCATGATCCGACGCATCGCCGCGACGCCGGCGCTCCTGTTTTCCGCAGCTCTGTGTCTTTCACTGCTCGCCGGCCCCCAGGGGACCCAGGCGCAGGTGAAGCCCGAGCCCTTGGCGGAGAATGCGAATTGGAGAGCCCACAGCTACGTGAGGGACGGCACCAAGGTCTGCTACATGCATGCGAAGCCGGCCAAGTCCAAAGGCAACTACAAGAAGCGCGGCGCGCCCAACGTCATGGTAACTCGGCGTCAGGGCAGCAGAACGACCGAAGAAGTAAGCGTAACCTCGGGCTATCCCTACCCTGAGGGGAAGGTCGTAAAAGTGACCATCGACGGCCGGCAGTTCAATTTCGACCTGACCCACGGGGAGCACGCGTGGGTCAGTGACGAGGCGGCGGATGCCACCGTCGTCAAGGCCATGATCCGCGGCCGCGAGATGAAGGTACGCGGAGTCTCGCTCAAGAACACCTATTCCGAGGACAGCTACTCCCTCATCGGGTTCACCAAGATCCACGACGCCATCGAAAAGGCGTGCCCGTAGCCCAGGATTCCGCTGCGGGCTCCAGGTCCGCTACGGACGGCCGCACAGCAAACGAAGCGAGCGCTTCTGAGAGCGAGCGCGAGAGCCTGATCGGGCTCTCGCGGGACGAGCTTGCCGAGCGTCTGCGGGATGTCGGCGTGCCGGAAGACCGCCTGCGCATGCGGGCCAAGCAGCTCTGGCACTGGATTTACCACCGCGGCGCCGTCGAGTTCGGCGCGATGACGACGATCGGCGGCGCGCTCCGCGCCGCGCTCGCCGAGCGCTATACTTTGGCGCGGCCCGAGGTGGCGACCGAGCAGCGCGCGACAGACGGAACGCGGAAGTGGCTCTTGCGCTTCGTCGACGGCCGCGAGGTGGAGACCGTCTACATCCCCGAGGAGGATCGGGGCGCGCTCTGCATCTCCTCCCAGGTGGGGTGCACGCTGTCCTGTACCTTCTGCCACACGGGCACCCAGCGCATGGTGCGGAATCTCACCGCCGGTGAGATTGTCGCGCAGTTCCTGACTGCGCGCGACGCCTACGGCGAGTGGCCGTCGCCGCGCGGCCCACGCCTACTCTCCAACATCGTGATGATGGGCATGGGCGAGCCACTGTTTAACTACGACAACGTCGCCAAGGCGCTGCGCGTCGTCATGGACCCCGAGGGGATCGCGCTCTCGCGCCGGCGGATCACGCTGTCCACCGCTGGCGTGGTGCCGATGATCGAGCGCTGCGGCGCCGAGCTCGGTGTCGGCCTCGCGGTCTCGCTCCATGCGGTTCGCGACGACCTGCGCGACGAGCTGGTTCCGATTAACCGCAAGTATCCGATCGAAGCGCTGCTCGATGCCTGCCGCCGCTACCCTGGCGCCAGCAACGCACGGCGCATCACCTTCGAGTACGTGATGCTGAAAGGCGTGAACGACTCGGTCTCTGACGCCCGCGATCTGGTCCGCTTGATCGCCGGCATCCCCGCGAAGCTGAACCTGATCCCCTTCAATCCCTGGCCGGGCGCACCCTACGAATGCTCATCGCCCGAGGCCATCGAGCGGTTCGCCGCGATCGTCAACCGGGCCGGCTATGCGGCGCCGGTGCGTGTGCCCCGCGGCCGCGACATTCAGGCAGCCTGCGGCCAGCTCAAGTCGGCGAGTGTGCCGCGGCCTCGGCTGCGCGGAGGAGACCCCGGCACGGTGAGCGCGCCGGCGGCTTGAATCCGGCGCCCGGGCTCTCCTTACTGTGCCCGGTCGAAGTCGGCGAAGCTCTTGCCTTCCGCCGCGAGCCGGCCCAGCAGCGGCGCCGGCTCCCAGTGGTCCTGGCTCTCGTGGAGGCGGGCGATGGCCGTGTGAATGGCGCCGAGCCCGACCTGGTCGGCCCAGTGCATCACGCCGCCTCGCCAGCGGGGGAAGCCGTAGCCGTTGATCCACACGATGTCGATGTCGCTCGCGCGGAGCGCGATGCCGTCTTCCAGGACCCGCGCCCCTTCGTTGACCAGGTGGTAGAGGCAGCGTTCAACGATCTCGTCCGCGCCGATGGCGTGGCGTTCGATGCCGCTTTCCGCCGCGACCTCCGCGATGAGCGCATCCACCTCGGGGTCCGGTATGGGCGTGCGGCTGCCGGGCTCGTAGCGGTAGTAGCCGGCGCCGGTCTTCTGGCCGAAGCGGCCCCGCTCGCACAGCCGGTCCGCCACCGCCGAGTAACGCTTGGAGGGGTCGCGCAGGTGCGCGTCGGCCTTGCGCTTGCGCCAACTCACGTCGAGGCCGGCGAGGTCGGCCACGGCGCAAGGCCCCATCGCCATCCCGAACCCGGTGAGCGCGGCGTCGATCTCGGACGGGCTCGCGCCTTCCTCCAGCAGGAAGCGCACCTGCCGGGTGTAGCCTTCCAGCATGCGGTTACCGATGAAGCCGTGGCAAACGCCGGCCACGACAGCAATCTTGCCGAGCCGCCGCCCGAGCGCGAGCACCGAGGCCAGCGTCTCCGGCGACGCCGAATCGGTCCGCACCACCTCCAGGAGCCGCATCACCTGCGCCGGGCTGAAGAAGTGCATGCCGAGGACGTTGCCCTTTCGGCGCGGCACGATGTCGGCCAGACGGTTGACGTCGAGATAGGAGGTGTTGGAGGCGATGATCGCGCCGTCGTCGCATGCCGAATCGAGGGTGCGGAATACCTCCTCTTTCAGCGGCATCTCCTCGAACACCGCCTCGATGACGAGATCGGCACCGGCAACGCCCTCCATGGTCTCGATCGGCTCGATCAAGCCGATGCGGACCTCGGCGTCGGCCGTGCCGAGCCGGCCGCGCTCCACGCGCCGCTCGTAATCGCTGCGGATCGCGGCGAGCGCGCGTTCGAGCGCGCCTGAGTCGGAATCCAGGAGGCGCACCGGGATCCCGGCATTGGCGAAGCAGGTCGCGATGCCTCTGCCCATGGTGCCGGCGCCGACGATGGCGGCGCGCTCGACGGTCCGGGCCGGCGTGTCCTTGCCGATGCCCGGCACCTTTCGCACGGCCCGCTCGGCGAAGAACACGTGGCGGAGCGCCGCCGACTCGGGCGAGGCCATGCATTCCTGGAAGATCTCCCGCTCCTTGCGGACCCCTTCGTCGAAGGGGAGCGTCAGCGCCATCTCGACGCACTCCAGGCACGCGATCGGCGCCCGCTGGCCGCGCGCCCGCCGCTCGAGGCGCTTGCGCGTGGCTTCGAAGACCTCCGGGTCCTTCAGCACCGGCTTCCGGTCGCGGGCGAGCGAGTGCGGCGGCCCGGCCGCGACGCGCTCCGTCGCGAAGGCGAGCGCGTCTTGCAGCAGATCGCCGTCGATCACCCGGTCGATGATTCCGCTCTTGGCCGCCTCTTCGGCAGGGACGGATGTGCCGTCGACGATCATGGCGAGCGCCGTCTCGACGCCGGCGAGCCGAGGCAGGCGTTGGGTCCCGCCCGCGCCGGGCGGGAAGCCGAGCAACACCTCAGGCTGGCCGACCTCGGTCTTCCGGCCCGCGACCCGGTAGTGGCAGGAGAGCGCCAACTCGAGCCCGCCGCCCAGGCAATAACCGTTGAGGGCGACGATCACCGGTTTGGCGGAGCGTTCGATCGCCGGGATTACGTCGCGCAGGGTGGGCTCGCCCTCGGGCCACGGCTTGCCGAACGATCGAATGTCGGCACCCGCCAGCCCGCCTTTGCCCGCGCAGCGCAGCACCACGGCCTCGACCGCATCGTCGGCTTGCGCTTCCGCCAGCCGCGCCAGGATGGCGCCCGGCACGCCGGGGCTCATGGCGTTCACCGGCGGGTTGTCGATGGTGATGATGCCGACCGCGCC
>JAPPKP010000435.1 GCA_028819955.1 Rhodospirillaceae bacterium
CCTTCCAGTTCGTGCGCTGCATCGAGCGGCTGCGCGAGACCGCGCCCGAGACCACCATCGAGGTGCTGACGCCCGACTTCCGCAACAAGCCTGGCGCCATCGAGGCGGTGACCGACGCGAAGCCCGACGTCTACAACCATAACCTGGAGACGGTGCCGCGCCTCTACACCGAGGTGCGCCCCGGCGCGCGCTACTACCACTCGCTCCGCCTGCTGGACACGGTGAAGCGCCGCGATCCCGCGATCTTCACTAAGTCCGGTGTCATGGTGGGCCTCGGTGAGGAGCGCCGCGAGATCCTCCAGGTGATGGACGATCTGCGCTCGGCGGACGTCGACTTCCTCACCATCGGCCAGTACTTGCGCCCGACCGAGCGTCATCACGAGGTGATGCGCTACGTCACGCCGGACGAGTTCGCCGAGTACGAGCGGCTGGCCTACGCAAAGGGCTTCCTGATGGTCTCGTCCTCGCCGCTCACGCGCTCCTCCTACCACGCCGGCGACGATTTCCAGACGCTCAGGGCCAACCGCGAGGCCAAGCTCGCCGCCGACGCGGGCGCTTCCCCCTTCCGCGCCTGAGGGCGCGCCGATGCCGCAGCACACCGAGCGCCGCTTCATGCCTTACAGCTCGGACCAGATGTTCGATCTGGTGGCGGAGGTCGAGTACTACCCCGAGTTCCTGCCCTGGTGCCTCGGCACCCGCGTGACCAGGCGCGAGCCCGGCGAGCCCGGCATCGTGGAAGCCGACATGCTGATCGGCTTCATGATGCTCCGCGAGCGCTTCGGCTCACGGATGCAGCTGCACCGCGACGAGCACCGGATCGAGGTGAACCACACCCACGGGCCGTTCCACCACATGGTCAACCGCTGGCGCTTCAGGGAGCGCACGGATGGCTGCGAAGTGGACTTTTTCGTCGATTTCGAGTTCCGCTCCAGGCTGCTCAAGCGTGTCATGAGCGCGCTCTTCGCCGACGCGGTGGACCGCATGGTCCGCGCCTTCGAAGTCCGCGCCAGCCAGCTCTACGGCTCTCCGGCCGTCGAAGCAGCAGGCTAATCAACAGAGTCGATTCGCTTCGCGCGCGTCCCCCACGCCTACGAGCAGTCGGTCGATTGGAAGACGCTCTGACGCGGCGACGGCAAACCAGGGAGAACCACCAGATGAAGCTCTACGAGTTTTCGCTCGCGCCCGGCCCCCGCCGCGTGCGCATGTTCATCGCCGAGAAGGGGATCGAGATTCCCTCCGTCCAGATCAACACCCGCGAGCGGCAGCAGTTCACCGACGAGTACCGCGCCGTGAATCCCAACTGCGTGGTGCCCACCCTCGTGCTCGACGACGGCACCAGCATCGGCGAGTCGGTCGCGATCTGCCGCTACCTGGAGGAAGCACATCCCGATCCCAACCTGATGGGCAGCGGCGCCAGGGAGAAGGCGGTCATCGAGATGTGGAACCGGCAGGCGGAGCTCGAGGGCTATCTCGCCGCCGTCGATGCGGTGCGGAACAGTGTGCCCATGTTCGAAGGTCGCGGGGTGGCCGGCGTGACGGGCGGAGTGCCACAGATCCCGGCGCTGGTCGAGCGGGGCAAGCAGTCCATGGGGCGCTTCTTCGCCAAGCTCGATGGCCGGTTCGCGGACAGCCGCTGTCTCGCCGGCGATAGGTTTTCCATCGCCGACATCACGGCGTTCGTGACCATCGACTTCGCCAAGCGCGCCGAGATCGAGATCCCGGACGACTGCTCCAACGTCGCCCGCTGGTTCGCGGAGGTCGGCGAGCGGCCGAGCGCCTCGGCATAGGCTCCGGCGCCACGCCGTATCTCGTCCATACGCCGTCGGGTTTATTCTGGCGGGGTTGGACGCGGGAAGCATACCGACGCAACCAGAGGACGAGACCGCGATGGGAAGACTGAAGGACAAAGTGGCAGTGGTGACGGGCGGCTCACGCGGCATCGGTGCCGCCATCGCGCGGCGTTACGGCGCGGAGGGCGCACGCGTGGCCGTGGTCTACAAGGCGGCGGCCGAGGCCGCGGACGAGGTGGTAGCCGACATCGAGGCCGCCGGCAGCGAGGCCACCGCCATCCGCTGCGACGTTGCGCAGACCGCCGAATGCAACGCCATGGCGGAGGCCGTGGCGGTGGCCTTCGGCGGGGCCGACATCCTCGTGAACAACGCCGGCATTTACCTGCTGACAACGCTGGGCGAGACCAGCGAGGACGAGTGGGACAGCCAGATGAACACCAACGTCAAGGGCGCCTACTTCGCGGCCCAGGCGCTGCTGCCGCAGATGATGGCCCGCGGCAGTGGCAAGATCATCAATATCGGCTCGATAGTCGGTGAGACCGGGTTGCCCAGCTCGGCCATCTATTGCGCGACCAAGGGCGCGATCAAGCTGATGACCAGGTCGCTCGCGCTGGACCTGCGCCCGCACAACATCCAGGTGAACAGTCTGTCGCCGGGCGTCGTCGAGTCAGACATGAATACCGAATACCGAGCCGAGCACGGGCGCCGCGATCCGGCGCTGCTGGGCCGCTTCGGCGCAGACGATCCATGGATGGTGCCTGACGACATGGCGGGCACGGCAGTGTTTCTCGCGTCCTCCGACTCCGACATGGTCACGGGCGCCAACATCCTGGTCGACAAGGGGTACTCGGCTTACTGAGTTCGGTCCGCGCACCGGTGGCACCTTCGACCCTCTTGACGTAGCGTTGGGCGCGACTGCGCTCGCGAGGGGTGCGCGACAGAGGAGAGCTCAGGCGTGGCCAGGCTCGATCACGATCGTGTTCACGACGAGGCCATCGTCATCGATGCGGTGAGTCCGCTCGCGATGCGCCGCCACTACATCGACTGGTACATCGAGGGGGGCGTCAATGCGACCGCGCCGACCGTCGCCGTGTTCGAGCGCGCGGGCCCGACCCTTCGTATCCTGGGCGACTGGATCCGCGCGATCGACTCGGACCCCAGGCTCACCCTGATCACGCGCGCCGCCGACTTCGAAGCGGCCAAGGCCGCCGGCAAGTTCGGCATCCTGTTCCACTTCCAGGGGACCGGGCCGATCGAGGACGACCTGAACCTGATCGATGCGTACAAGGCCCTGGGCGTCGGCATGATCCAGCTCGCCTACAACGTCAAGAACAGCGTCGGCGACGGCTGCGAGGAACGAACCGATGCTGGCCTCAGCAACTTCGGCCTGCAAGTGGTCGAGCGCTTGAACGAGGCCCGCGTCGTCGTCGATTGCACGCATACCGGCTACCGCACCACGATGGACGCGATCGAGGCGTCGACACGCCCCGTGGTCTTCTCGCATTCCAACGCGAAGGCGGTGAAGGACTCGCCCCGCAACATCACCGACGATCAGATCAAGGCGGCGGCAGCGACCGGCGGCCTCATCGGCATGGTCGGCTTCCCGGCCTTCGTCAGCACGTCGACCGAACCGACGCTCGACGAGTTCATCGACCACATTGACCATGTCGTGAAGCTCGTCGGCGACGATCACGTTGGCCTCGGAATCGACTACTACTGGATTCAGGCGGCGTTCACCGACCTCGAAGAGGCCACCCGGCTCTACGACGGGTTCATTGCCGCCGGCAAGTGGCGGCCCGAATCATATCCGCCGCCGCCCATTCACTACGTGGACGGCATCGAAACGCCGCGTGACCTGCGCAACCTGACCCGGCGCTTGCTGGAGCGCGGCTACAGCGAGGAGGCGACGAAGAAGATCCTGGGCGGCAACTGGATCCGGGTCTTCAGGGAGGTGTGGGGCGAATAGCGCTGCGGGCCGAGTGGGCCGGCGCCCTCACTCCCTCAGGTACTTCAGGAACAGACAGCCGGAGGCGTCGAGCCGCGCTTCGAAGCCGGCATCGAGATAGGTCGTCGCGGTCTCCTCCGTGACGATGGCCGGACCCTCGACCGTATCGCCGACCGCAAACGATTCGCGCGCCACGATCCTGAACGGCTGACGCTTGTCTTCGGTGAAGGAGTAGGCCTCGACCTCGGCGGCGTCGGCACCACCGGCAAATGCCGCCTTGTACTCGCTCTCGCGCCGCGGGAGCGGCAGGCGCAGGGTCGCGCGGATCGAGACGATTTCCGCGTCCTCCTCCATGGTGTTGCGGAAGGTGCGCTCGTACTCCTGGGTGAAGGCTTCGAGCACCGCATCGGCGGAGGCGGTGACGACGCCGTCCGGTGCCTCCATCGGCACCGTGAGATTGTGTTCCTGCCCGGCGTAGCGCATGTCGAGACCCACCTCACGAGAGCGGGACTGGCCCTCTCTCAGCGGCCCCTGTCGCTCTTCCAGCGTGGCGAAGAGGTCCTTCAGAATATCGTTCGCTTCTGCCAGGGCATCATCGGAGAGCTTCATGATCTTGGTCCGGGCCGCGGCCTGGGTCAGGTCGGCTCCCAGCAGCCCCCACGCCGAGAAGTTGCCGGCATAGGGCGGGATCACGATGCTTCCGATGTTCAGCTCGCGGGCGAGCGCGCAGGCCATCAGCGGACCGGCGCCGCCGAAGGCCAGCAACGTCGCCTGCCGCGGATCGACGCCCTGGTCGATGGTGATCTCGCGGATGGTGTTGGCCATCGAGGCTGTCACGATGGTCATGACACCCTGGGCGGCCTGATCGACGCTAAAGTTTAGCTTCGCGGCGATCGGTTCGATGGCGGCGCGCGCCTTGCCTACATCGAGCGCGATGCCCGAGGCGAGCTTGCCCTCGCCCAACATGCCCAGGCTGAGCGCGCAGTCGGTGACCGTGGGCTCGGTGCCGCCACGCCTGTACGAGGCGGGTCCGGGATCGGCGCCGGCGCTTTGCGGGCCGACCTGCAGCAGGCCGCCGACATCGATGTAGGCGATGGAGCCGCCGCCGGCACCGATCGAACGCACATCCACCCAGGGTGTCTGCACCGGCAGGCCGACGACCATGCCCTCGTACATGAGCTGCGGCCTGCCGCCGCTGACGAGGCAGGTATCGAAGCTGGTGCCGCCGACATCGGCGGTGATGAGGTTGTCGATTCCGAGCGAGCGGGCGAGCTCTCCCGCCCCTTCGGCGCCCGCGACCGGGCCGGACATGATGGTCTCGAACGGACGCTCCTCGGCCTCGGCGAAGGTCATCGAGCCGCCGCCGGACCGCGTGATGAGCAACCGCCCCGCGAAGCCGGTCTTCGCGAGCTCCTCGTCCAGCCGGCGCAGGTAGTGGATCATCCGCGGGCGAACGAAGGCATCGATCACAGTGGTCGTCGTGCGCTCGTACTCCCGGTACTCGCCCGAGACGCGATGGGAGACCGATATCTCGCCCTCGAAGCCCGCGGCGCGCAGCTCGCGCTCGGCCTCGATCTCGTGAACGGGATTGGCGTAGGCGTTCATGTAGGCGATGGCGATGGCGTCGACGTCCTCGCTCTCGAACACACCGAGAGCCGCGCGAACGTCCGCGGTTTCCTGGGCGATGTGGATCTCGCCGTTGGCGCGGACCCTCTCCTTGACGGGACGGCGGAGTCGGCGGGGCACCAGCGGCGGCGGCGGCGTCCAGAACAGGTTGTACATTTCTTCGCGATCGCCCCGGCGAATTTCCAGAATGTCGCGGAAGCCCTCGGTGGCCAGCAGTCCGACCACGGCGCCGCGGCGCTGCAGAAGCGCGTTGATGCCGACGGTGGTGCCGTGAAGGAAATACTCGGCCGCCTTCACGCGATCGGCGGGCACGGCCTGCCCGATGGCGGTGACCACGCCCTCGTCAGGATTGTCGGGCGTGGTCGGCACCTTGGCGACCAGCGATTCGCCCGAGACGTCGTCGTAGTAGATGAGGTCGGTGAACGTCCCCCCGATATCAACACCGATTCGCGTCGCCATTGCGCCCCACCTCTCCCCGGCATGAACCGCATGTACGGCCTTGGCCTGGTTGCCGCTCAGGGGCCCGGAGACTATCGTGCGGCCCTCGCAGCGGCAACGCCGCGCCGCCGTGCAGCGGACTCGGGACGGGCATGACGGAGACGATCCTCGAGGTCGAAGACCTGGCAAAGCACTACGTGGTCGGCAAGGACGTGGTGCGTGCGCTCGCAGGCGTGAACCTTGCCGTAGCTCCGGGAGAGAGCGTTGCCATCGTGGGCGAGTCCGGGTCCGGCAAGACCACGCTCGCCAAGCTCGTGCTGGGCGTCGAAGAGCCGAGTGCCGGCCGCATCGTCTTCGATGGCGCCGAGCTGGGTGTACGGCGCGACCGGGGCTTGCGCCGGCGCATGCAGGTCGTGCAGCAGAACCCGCTGTCCACGCTCAACCCCAAGCGCACGATCAGGCAGGCGGTCGAGCTGCCGCTCCGGGTGCACGGAATGGTGCCGTCGGGTGACTACGCCGAATCCGTGGCCGAGCTCTTAGGAATCGTCGGGCTGTCGCCGGAATACATGGACCGCTACCCGACGGCGCTCTCCGGCGGCCAGCGGCAGCGTGCCGCGCTCGCCCGTGCGTTGGCGGCCAAGCCCGACCTCATCGTGCTCGACGAGCCGACCTCGGCGCTCGACGTATCGGTCCAAGCGCGGGTGCTGACGCTTCTGTTCGACCTCCAGGCGCGCTTCAATCTCACCTATCTGTTCATCACCCACGATCTCGGCGTGGCCAGAAACATGGCCTCGCGGATCGCCGTGATGTACCGGGGCCGGATCGTCGAGAGCGGGCCGACCGAACCGGTGTTCCGCGAGCCGCGCCATCGCTATACGACGATGCTGCTCTCCTCCGTTCCGGTGGTATCCGAAGAGGAAGAGTCGCTGCGGCCACGCTGGCCGAGAGACCGCAGCCTGTTGGAAGGCGAGGAGCGTGCCTCCGAAGGCTGCGCCTTCGCGCCGCGTTGCCCCTACGCGCTCGAGCAGTGCTGGACGGAGGCGCCCGACCTTGCCGCCTTCGGCGATGACCATCTGGCAGCATGCCACAACCCCGGAGAGGCAACGCTCGGACGTGGCCAATAGGGCGGCGCCCGGCCCGGTCCCGCGTTGTCGCGGCGCCGAAGGTGGGCCGCCCGCCGCAGCCGGTATTCCTTATTCGGCGGCCGTGGCCTGCAGGTCGGCGAAGGCGTGGGGATAGTGGGAGCGGGCGTGCGCTTCGGTGATGTATCCCTCCCGCAGGTCGTTGTGCACCGCCGCCGGGTCGCGTTCGGCTGCCGGGCCATAGCCGCCGCCACCGCCGCTCGATAGCTCCACGACCGCGCCCTCGGGCAGAAACATGCGCGTGGCCTTGCCGAACGGGCCGATACGCTCGCCGTCGGGCATGCGCGCGTAGATGGTGTTGCAGACGCCGTCGTCGCCGCCCTGAAGCCCCCACGGCGTGGTCTTGGTGC
>JAPPKP010000185.1:0-2432 GCA_028819955.1 Rhodospirillaceae bacterium
ATTCTTGGAACGTGGAGATACCTACGAACGTCCTATGGCAACGTTCTTGACAGAATTTGCGAAGGACATGAATGACGCAAGTCCGCAAAAACTGGCTTTACTGCGTAAGTCTTTTGAAGAAACCGTAGAATTGTGTTGGAACGCGTTGAATGGATCGGCATTTCGACCTGTTCGAGCCATAAATGCGGCTGTTCTTGATTCCATAATGTCGGAGGTGGCCCGCAGACTCCGTCAGAGTGGCCCAGCGCCATCTGCGGAGGCTGTGAAGCATGCATATGAAGAGTTAGTTGAATCTTCGGCTTTTCGGGAGGGATGGGAAAGAGCAACCGCAGACGAAGACGTCGTCAAGAAGCGAATCAACTTGGCCCGCAGCGCATTCTCAAATATCTAAGCGATGTTCGCAATCGAGAACAGATACCAACGCCTCCAAGAGCGTGTAGAATTGGCTTGTTTGGAGAAGGATGAAGAAATCTCTGACGCACTTAGGAAGTATTGCACAGTACTAATCTGTGGTTTTGTAGAGAGATCAGTAGAAGTAATAATCCTAGATAGGTTACGAAGCCGTGCGCATCCAAGAATCTTATCATTTGTTAAGTCATACTTCAAGCGCGGAAGAAACTACGATTGCAACACAATATGTAGTCTTCTCGAGCGCTTCGATACAAGCTGGAAAGCGTCATTTGACGAGTTCCTGGTTCGACATGAACGGGAAGTGGAAGCCCTCAGTTCTGTATATTCCGTAAGGAATTCAGTCGCGCACGGCGGAGACAGCGGAATTTCTTCACAAAATTTGAGACAAAGGTGTGCTGACGCAAAGACAATTGTAGATGGAATTGTCGATGCGACAAAGTATTAGTGGTCGTATCGAGAGGTCGCGATTCCCTTAAAACAAATGGTATGGGCGATCACTCGCGGCTGGACTTGACGCCGCGAGCGTTAGCTTTGCGCCCTGTTCATCACCCCCCGCCCGCCTCCGCCTCGCGGATCATGCCGCGTAGCACCTTGGGTGTGAGCGGGAGTGAATCCACCTTGACGCCCAGGGGCCTGAGCGCGTCTTCCACCGCTGCGGCGATGGCCGGCGGGGCGCCCATGCGGCCGCCCTCGCCGCCGCCCTTGATGCCGTACTCGGTGAAGGGAGACGGCGTCTCCACGTGGCCCACGCGGATATCGACCGGCGTCTCCATCAGGGTCGGGTGCAGGTAGTCGCTCAGCAGCGCGTTCTGGAGCTGGCCGTTCTCGTCATAGTGGAAGTGCTCGTAGAGGGCGCTGCCGATGCCGTTCACGGTGCCGCCCCGCACATGGCCCGCGAGCGTCATCGGGTTGACCATGGTGCCGCAGTCGTGGACCGCCACGTAGTCGAGAAAATCGATCTTGCCGGTCTCGACATCCACCTCCACCACCGGGATGTGACACATGTGGCCGACGATGGGATAGAAGATGCCGAGGTCGGTGCGGTCCTCCGAGGGCATGGTGGTGACCGGGTGGTCGTAGACGTAGGCCGCGTCGATGCCGCTGGTGAGGTCGTGGTCCTCCGGCAGGTCCAGCCTGAAGTAGTGGGCGTGGAGCGCCACCTCGGCGAGCGTCTTCTCCTTGCCGGGCACACCCTGCACGCCGATGGAGCCGTTGCGGAATTCGAGGTCGCTCGGGTCCGCCTCCAGCATGTGGCTTGCGACGCGCAGCATCTTCTCCTTGATCACGTCGGCGGCGCCGCTCACCGCGCCCGCGATCATCACCGTGAAGCGGCTGCCGCCGGGACCCGACGAGTTGAAGCCCTTGTCGGAATCGGCGTAGCCGACGGAGATGTCCGCCGGGTCCATCTCCAGCTTCTCGGCCAGCACCTGCACCGCCATCGTCTCCGGGCTGTTGCCCCAGAAGGGCGCGTTCAGCGTGATGAAGGCCTTGCCGGTGGGGTCGATGTTGACGGCGACGCTCTCCGGCGAGCTCGAGAGCGTGAAGCCCGGAGTCTCGTTCGGGTTCCACATCCAGAACTCGGTGGCGCTGAAGACGCTCCGCTCCTGGCAGGTGGAGATGCCGATGCCGATGTAGCGGCCCTGCTTGCGCGCCTCGGCCTGCTTCGCCCGCCAGCCGTCGATGTCGATCATGCCGAGCGCCTCGTCGAGCACGGCGTGGTAGTTGCCGCTGTCGTACATGTTGCCGGTCGGCATGATGTAGGGGAACTGGTCCTGCTCGATCAGGTTCTGCCGGCGCATCTCGATGGGGTCGATGCCAAGCTCGTCGCAGGCCGCGTCCACCAGCCGCTCGATCACGAAGTTGCCCACCTCGGAGCCGAAGCCGCGATAGGCCCCCTGCTGGCACTTGTTGGTGAAGACGGCGGTGAGATCGACCTGGACGCTGCTGATCTTGTAGGGGCCGGTCACCTGCGCCATGGCGTTGCCGTGCTGGCCGACGCCGTACTGGAAGTAGGCGCCGTA
>JAPPKP010000185.1:2532-7276 GCA_028819955.1 Rhodospirillaceae bacterium
CCTGCGCCATGGCGTTGCCGTGCTGGCCGACGCCGTACTGGAAGTAGGCGCCGTAGTCGTCGATCACCTTGAGCCGCATGCTCAGCATGGTGCCGTCGCGTTTCAGCGCGAGCTGGGCGTCGTAGAGGCGGTCCGACCCGTGGGCGTCGCCGCTGGTCATGTTGTCGATGCGGTCTTCGAGATACTTGACCGGCCGGCCGGCGGCGCGCGCGAGCGTGCCGGCGAGCGTGCAGACCTTGTGGCAGAAGAGCTTGCTGCCAAAGCTGCCGCCGGCATCGGTGGGCACGATGTTGAGCCGGTGGGGCTCGACCTTGAGCGAGACCGCGATCAGCCAGCCGACGTAGTTGTACATCGAGGTATTGGCGTGGATCGTGAACTTGCCCGTGCCGCGGTCGTAGTGCGCGGTGGCGCCGACGGTCTCGATGGGCGTGCCGCCGGAACGCGGCCAGCGCAGCCTGCGCTCGATCACCAGATCGGCCTGCGCAAAATCCTCGTCCACGGTGCCGAAGTCGATGACCCGGTGGTGCGCGACGTTGGTGTCGCCCCGGTCCGGATGGAGCACGGCATTGCCCGTCGAGGTCACCGCTTCTTCGATGTCGACCACCGCCGGCAGCGGGTCGTACTCCACCTCGATCAGCTCGCAGGCGTCCTCGGCGATATAGCGGCTCTCCGCCACCACGGCGGCGACCGCCTCGCCCACGTGGCGCACCTTGTCCACTGCGATGCAGTGCTGCGTCGTGGGCGGGCTGGAGAAATCCGCACACGGCCCCGTCACCTCCGCCGCCTCGGCGCCGGTCATGACGCAGAGCACGCCGGGCAGCGCCTCGGCCCTGGACTTGTCGATGCTCACGATGCGGGCATGCGCGTGCGGGCTGCGCAGCACCGCCGCGTGCGCCATGTTGGGCAGCGTCACGTCGTCGGCATAGGTGCCGGAGCCGGTGAGCAGGCGGGTGTCCTCCACCCGCTTCATGCTGTGCCCGATGGCGAAATACTTGGACTTGGGCTTCTCGCGCTGGCGCGATTCGGGGATGTAGTGGCGTTCGCGGGTCATTGCCCCTCTCCCTGCATCCGTTCGGCCGCGGCCTGCACCGCGTCGACGATGGTCTGATATCCGGTGCACCGACAAAGATTGCTCGAGATCGCCTCGCGAATCTCGTCGTGGCTCGGATTGGGCGTGCTCTCGAGCAGCTCGACCGCAGTCATCAGCATGCCGGGGGTGCAGAAGCCGCATTGCAGGCCGTGCTTTTCCCAGAAGGCCTCCTGCAACGGGTGCATATCGTCGACACCGCCGAGGCCCTCGATGGTGCGGACCTCCGATCCCGCCGCCTGCACGGCCAGCATCAGGCAGGAGCGCGCGGCCTCGCCGTTGACTAGCACGGTGCAGGCGCCGCAGACCCCGTGCTCGCAGCCGACATGAGTGCCGGTGAGCCCGAGCTGCTCGCGCAGGAAGTCGCTCAGCAGCATGCGCGGCTCGGCGTCGCCTGCGCGCTGCTCGCCGTTGACGACAAGCTCGACCGTGCGTGGCGTCGTCATCTCCGCCTCCCTTCAGTTGCAGCGGGAGGCGGCGTCGGCGAGGGCGCGCCGGGTCAGGCTGCGCACCAGATCGCGACGATAGTCCGCGTCCGCGTGAAAGTCTTCGTTGGGGTCGATGCTGTCCGCCGCCGCCGCAGCCGCATGGCGGAAGGCATCGTCGCCCGGTGCCGCTCCCGTGAGCGCGTCCTCGGCGGCACGCGCCCGGTGCGGCCCGTCGCCCACGCCGGCGCAGACGATGCACGCGCCGGTGCAGGCGCCGTCCGCCACCTGGAGCGTCGCGCCCACGGCCACGTAGGCGAAGTCGCCTTTGCGGGGGCTCACCTCGTGAAAGCCCGCGCCCTGGCCGGCCGGCGCGCGCGGCACGCGAACCTCGACCAGTATCTCGTTCGCCTCGGCCGCCGTGGAGAGCGTGCCGGTGAAGAAGTCCTCGGCCGCCACGGTGCGCGTGCCGCCCGCGCTCTGCAGCACCATCTCCGCATCGCTCGCCAGCGCCACCGCCGGCATCTCCGACGCCGGGTCGTTGTGGCAGAGATTGCCGCAGAGCGTGCCCCGGTTGCGGATCGGGCCGTGAGAGACGTAGGGGTATGCCAGTGCCATGAGCGGCGAGGCCTCGCTCACGGCGGCCGATTCCAGCACTGCCTTGTGCCGCGCCAGCGCGCCGACCCTGAGCTGCCCGTTCTCCAGGGTCACGTAATCGAGGCCGGGCAGGCGGTTGATGTCAATCAGCACGCCAGGGTGCAGCGCCCGCAGGTTCAGCATGGGGACCAGACTCTGGCCGCCCGCGAGCACCTTGGCCTCATCGCCGTGCTCGGCGAGCAGCGCCAGCGCGTCCTCCAGGGTCTCCGGACAGCAGTATTCGAACGGTGGCGGTTTCATCCAGTCTCTCCCCTCTTCCGACCCGCCGCCCGGTGGCGAGCCGGCCGTGGCACTCGGTCGGGCCGCAGTCTAGAGCAAGCCCCCGTCCTCTTCCAAGCCGAGCACCGCACGAGCGTGCCGCGCCCCTGCGATCGCGAGCGCTGCAGACTGCGCGCACCGGGCGGCGCGGGCCTGACAGGGCCGGGATGTAGGAGGCTCGCCTCCCGCCTGATACGATTGTCCGCCTTGAAAGCACCCTGCAGGGAGCATCGATTGTACGTTCACGCGACATAGGGACGGGCTCCATGAGCACTGCGGCAGCCGGTGGCCGCAAAGGCATCCGCTACCAGCCCGATGAGAGGCCGCCGCCCGCGCTCGCCCTGGGCCTCGGCGTTCAGCTCGCGGTTCTCTCGGTCGCCGGCATCATCCTGATCCCGACGGTGGTGATGCGGGCGGGCGGCGCGAGCGAGAGCTATCTCTCCTGGGCGGTGTTCGCCACGGTCGCGATCTGCGGGGCAACCACGATACTGCAGGCCTTCCGGGCGGGGCGAATCGGCTCGGGCCATGTGCTCGTGATGGGGGCCTCCGGCGCCTTCATCGCGGTCTGCATCACCGCGGTTGCCGAAGGCGGCCCGGCGCTGATGGCGATCCTGGTGCTGATCGCGTCGTTCGTTCCGATCCTGCTTTCCGCCCGGCTGTCGCTGTTCCAGAGGATTCTGACCCCGACGGTCTCGGGCACCGTGATCATGCTGATCCCGGTCACGGTCATGCCCGCCGTCTTCGATCTGCTGAGCGCGGTGCCGGCAGGAACTCCGACATTGGCCGCGCCGCTCTGCGCGCTCGTGGTGGTGGTGGTCATCGCCGGCATCGCGCTGAAGATGACGGGGGCGTGGCGCCTCTGGGCGCCGGGCATCGGCGGGGGCGTGGGCTCCGGAGTCGCCGCGGTCTTTGGGCTCTACGACGCGGGCCGCGTCGTCGATGCGCCGTGGGTCGGCCTGCCGACGGGGGAATGGGCGGGCTTCGATCTCGCGTTCGGGCCGTCCTTCTGGGCGCTGCTGCCGGCCTTTCTGTTCGTGGCCGTGATCGCCTCGGTGCGGACCGTGAGCGGCGCCGTTGCCATCCAGCGGGTCTCGTGGCGCCGGGCGCGGGCGGTAGACTTTCGCGCGGTGCAAGGGGCGGTGGCCGTGGACGGGCTGGGCAACCTGCTCTCCGGCCTCGCCGGAACGACGCCCAATGCGGCCACGACCGTCGGCGCATCGGTCACCGAGCTGACCGGCGTCGGCGCCCGCAGCGTCGGCATCGCCACCGGAGCAGTCTTCATCGTGATGGCCTTCCTGCCCAAGGTGCTCGCGATCGTGCTCGCGATCCCTGGCCCGGTGGTCGCGGCTTACCTCGGGGCGCTGCTGGCGATGCTCTTCATGGTCGGCATGAAGATCGCCATCCAGGACGGGATCGACTACCGCAAGGGGCTGATCGTCGGCGTCTCATTCTGGATCGGTGTCGGCTTCCAGAACGACATGGTCTTTCCTGAGCTGGTCAAGGAATTCGCCGGCGGCCTCTTCCGGAACGGGGTCACGACCGGCGGCATTACCGCCATCCTCATGACGCTCTTCGTGGAGCTGACGGGGTCCCGCCGCAGCCGAATCGAGGCGGCGTTCGATCTCGAGGTCCTGCCGAAGATCAGGGAGTTTCTCGCCACCTTCGCTGCCCGCAGCGGCTGGGACACGGCCATGGCCCGTCGGCTGGACGCAGCCTGCGAGGAGACACTGCTGACGCTCGTCCGCGAGGACGAGGACGAAGACGATCGCCGCCGCCTGCGTCTTTCCGCGCATCGGGAGGGCAACGGGGCGGTGCTCGAGTTCGTCGTCACGTCGCGGGAGGCCAACATCCAGGACCGCCTCGCGCTGCTGGCCGACGATCCCGGCGATGCGCCCGCCGAGCACGAGGTGTCGCTCCGGCTGCTGCGCCGCCTCGCGTCCTCCGTCCGCCATCAGCAGTATCACGGCACCGATATTGTCACCGTCCGGGTGGCTGCGCCGGTGCCAGACGAACAGGCGAAATGATCCCACGCAAAGTGCCGCCGCAGGGTGTATGTATGCCGCCTGCGGCTATATGTTTTTTGAGATGGTTCGTACCGTCCTCCTGACAGAGGGAGAACCGCGATGACGGAACGAGAGAGGCCTTGCGGCCGTGACGGCGGCGCGCGCCCTGATGACGAAGGCCGCGCGCCGGACATCTCCGGGTCGAACGATCCCATAGCAATCGTCGGCATGGCCTGCCGGTTCCCCCGCGCTGATGGCCTTCCGCCTTCTGGCGCATGCTGGAGGCGGGCGAGAGCGGGGTGATCGAAGGAGTT
>JAPPKP010000224.1 GCA_028819955.1 Rhodospirillaceae bacterium
ACGGGTCGAACCCCTGCCGCCACGTCAAGCGCTACAAGGAGAACAAGCGCGAGCGGTTCCTGTCGCCGGAAGAGACCGAGCGGCTGGGCGAGGTCCTCCGCGAGGCTGAGAACGAAATGCCCTCGGCCGTCGCCGCCCTCCGCCTCTTGCTGCTGACCGGCTGCCGACTGTCGGAGATCCAGTTCCTGCGCTGGGAATACGTCAAGGACGATTGCATCGAGCTGCCCGACGCGAAGACTGGCGGACGGATCGTCCCGCTCGGTCCCGAGGCCCGCGCCGTGCTGGCGGCCCTGCCCCGCGAAGACGGCAACCCCTGGGTCATCCTCGGCAAGCTGCCGGGCACCCATCTCACCGATCTCCAGCGCCCCTGGCGCCGCATCCGCGCGCGCGCCGGGCTGGAGGACGTGCGAATCCATGACCTCAGGCACTCGTATGCTTCCAGAGCGCTGGCCTTAGGCGAGAGCCTCACGATGATCGGGAAGCTCCTGGGTCACACGCAGGTGCAGACCACCGCGCGGTACGCGCACCTGGCGCGGGATTCGATCCAGAACGCCGCGGCGCGGATCACCGGAAGCATCGGCGGGAACCTATCGTCCGCTCAAGTGGTGGACAAACCACAAGGCCATAAGCACGCATAGTCAACGCCGACTGTCAGATCCAATCTCGACTATTCCGCCTTTAGCAATCTTCTAAGGGTTTTCTGGCTAGTTCCAACCAATTCTCTTGAGGCTCTCGCCATCAATCGCCCTGGTTCGCTGTGCAACCGCTTCTTGCTCCAGCTCCTGGTAGTCGTCACGTGTCTGGTCCGGTATGGCATAGGACATGCATTCGACGTTCCTAATCCTTCGCTTCCTATTGTAGGAAAGGCTTAGCACGAGAGTCCTTGGCGCTCCCGCAATCAGGCAAGCAACTTCGGCCTGACGCCGCACCTGCCCTTCATGAGGCGGGCGTCCGCTTGCGCAGACCCATACCTGAATCGGTATCCCGTTGAAAATGAGCATTCGGCGGTGGTCGTGCCGACCTAGCGTTTTCTTCAATCCAGCTAGACCCTTGGACAAATTTCCGCGCTCATCGCTTCCGAGGTTGCGGATAGCAGCATCCATCTCCAACCAGCCTTTGGGCCGTTTCCTGTCCAGCACTTTCAGGATGGCTTCCAACTCGGCCGGATAGTTCTGACGAGGAACCCTACCGCGACCAGCGTTTTCACCTCGGAAGTACCGATCAACGACCTCGGAATAGGAGTTCCATACCACGAAAGGCGCCTCCTTCCGCTGCTCTTGCAGGTCCGTGTCGAAACGATTGCGAGAGATGTAGGCTCCCAGATATTCCGTCTCGTCGATTACGGTTGTGTCGGGCACAGCCCCGGCCTCTTGCCTTACCTGCAGATAGTGGAACAACTCCCCGGCCGTCGGAAGGAAACGTCTGAGCACCAGCAGATCGTCCACCGACATCGACATGAACCCGTGCCTTCCCAGCAGCGGCGAGATCTCCGGCAGATTGTTGAGGCAGGTTGAGAGAGGCGATAGCGATTCGACCATCAGCCCGATCGGCAGCACTTTTCTGAACGCACCCAGGCTCAATTCCGCGATCTTGACACGCTCGCCGCTGCGCAGCTCATAGATCGGAACCCTGTCTGCACCTGCCATGTACTTCAGGAATCGTTCGCACTGACCGTAGGCCTTCACGATCAGCCTCTCGATGCTGGCCATATGCCTACCGAAGTCTTCGGCCGGCGAGTCCATCGCCATGACACCAGCCTTCGCCTCAACGACTACGAGCACATCCTCCATGGCAATCAGGAGGTCTGTTTCCGCCCAGTTTCCGGTCTTCGCCTCCCGGAAATGCACCGAGCGATAGATCGCAGCTCCCTTCAAATGCGATTCGAAAATCTTCGCGAATGCTTCCTCCACCGCACGCTTCTGTCGTCTGTTCCATTCCTCCCGGTAATCGGGATCCCGCGCGAGCACCCCACGCTGAATGCATCGATAGGCCACGTCGCGAACGAATTGGCCGTCCGCGATGTAGTAGTCCTCTCCCAATCTGATTCCCGGTTTCACCAAGGCCGGAAGAGTTCGCAATGGGGTCCCACGAAGCTCACCTTCAGCCAAGAACTCGGTATTTTCGCCCGGCAAGTACGAAAGATCCTGCAAGAGCGACTTCGACATTTTGCTATGGCGCGACATGTTGCAAATGCCGCCGTTGATGAGATCGTCCACTGCATCCATCGCCTGTCGCGCCATGTCGGCGCTGAGGCTTTCAGGTCCGCCTGATGCTTCCGCGGCCTTCATCCCCCGCTCGACATTGTCCGCCGCGCGTGCCAATCCGGTGCGCGACGCATCCGCGATCGCCTGAACCCCAGCCGCGATTTCATCGGCACCCATGCCGTAACACCGCCACAAGACTTCATCGTGCGGGCGCAGCATGAATTTCAGGAACTCTTCCTCAAGGACTTGATATCGCCGTCCTCGCAAGTTGACCCAGGCCGACATAGCCTGGAAGCCTACGTTGCCGGACCGGCGGTCTCCGGCCTCGACCGCCATCGCTCTGGACTTCATCGTGCAATACAACATCGTGGTAGTCCGAAGCTCCGTCAGCGTGTCAAAGATCTCCGCCACCTCGGCTTCGTTAAGTTTGCATCGCCGGTCCGCGAGCACGCCTCCGCAACTCCACGCTGCGTGTACGAACTCGAGCATGAACTGCATATCGTCGATAACGTGCTTGTTAGGCTGATAGCTGTCACCCTGCTCGTCCGATTCTCCCGAGATATACAGTGAATGCATTGACCACACGTATCCCAAGAGCTGCTTCGGCGGCTGCCGAAGGATCAGACACCGCGCCCGGGAACTCTCCTGCTCCATTTCAACGCACAGGTGTGCGATCGATTCCTCGACAGTTTGTGCCCCGCTCGCTTCCAGCTTCTCGAATCGCTGCCGCAGCGCTTCCTCCAATGAAGCCATGCTTTGAAGCGTGGCCTCATCTGCAACCATCGCCACGCGACGGCTTTCGTCTTTGCCCATAACCTTTGCCATTCTCAGGTGGCGGGGTGCCCTTTGGCTCGTTCCTTGATATCCCGCGTCGTACCGTTCCCCCGGCTCCCGTTGCTCTCTGCCGCAGCCCAGTTCTCCGGCGGTCCTTCGCGCAGCAGCTTGAACAGGGACTCCCGCGCGACATCGAAGCCATTGACGAATGCCGCCTGAACTCTATCCGGCGTCAGCCTGTGCAGCCGGTTGTGAATGATGTCCGATCGCACGTCGTAGAGTTCCCTCACGTCGCCCTTGATTCTCTGCTCGCTCGCTGCATCCGTTCCCAGCACCCGCGCCGTGCGGTTGCGCAACTTTCGTCCAATGTTGTTTTCATCCAGCACATACATCCGCTCAAGCGCCATCGCGACGTCCAGAATCCTGTCACCGGCCGCGAACCGTCCGTTCCTGGCAAGCGCTTCCGACAGCCGGGTGACGATCGGGGCCATCCTGTCGTAGCGCGCGCTCTTGCGGGCGCGGAAGGCCGCCAGCGCTTCCGCCAGCTCCGCCGCCCTTATCTCCGGACACTCGTCGAATCCGCTAACGCCCTCTGCCGCCCAACTCTGGTAGAAGCCCGGACTTTGCATCTCCCGGCCGAGGAGCCGCCCGGCCGAGCTGTCGATGCGGTTCGACAAGGCCGCGAGCGGTGCGACACGCGTGGCGTGACTTACAGCAAGCAAATCCAGGAACACCGCCGCCTCCGGGAAAAACGGCGGCGTCGGCCTGACCGGCTTGTTTAGGTTGGCCCTTCGGCGCAATTCGGGCCGCCAGCGGAACGGTCTTGCCACGGCCCCCACCGGCCCCCAGCCGTGGAACCCCGCACCTGACGGGGCGAAGTTCCTGACTGTCTCCTCGTCCACGAAACGCAGCACCTCCTCGTACGGAAGGAGCACCATGCCGTCTTCAACCTCGGTCCTTTCGGACAAGGTGAGGCCGTAGAACAGGAAAACATCGCAAGCCTCGTCCAGGCTGCCGAGCGTGTCCGCTGCCGCCCCGTCGCTGACCGGAGAAAGGAATGCGTTCAACTCGCGAAGAGCCGTTCGGAACCCGTCTTGAGGCAGCTCCGCGGCCCGCGCCATCAGCCCGGCAATCAGGGTCCCCATGTAGATATCCCCGCCGGAACCGAGGATCTCCATCGAGAAGCGGTTGTCGCCGATCAATCGGCCCGCCACCGCGACCCGCGCAAGCGCCGGATGGCTCAGAAGCGTGTACCGCACAGGATTCAGCACCGCACGCAACGGCGCGTAGTGCTCTTCCAGGCCCCATGGCCTGCTGTCGCGAACCTCGTCGTAAAGCAGGCGCAGGTCCTCCAGAGGTAACGGCGGCGGTCCTCCGTCCCTCAGGTCGATCACGCGCCCATACCGTTCCTGATATTCGCGAAGAAAGGGCTCCTGCGCCTGCGCGAGCGGGGGAAGCAGCTGTGCCAGTCGCTCGATCCACGCCTCTAAGTCGAATTGTGCCGAGGTCACGCCGTTGACCCTTTGCCGGCAGACGATCCTTTTCGTGCAGCAACCTTGCGGCGGACATGAACGGCACCGCGTTCCTTCCGGGCATCAAAGCCCCCGGATTTCTCGACCAGCGTGCTTAGATTCGCGCAGCCGTAGCTGCGCGGATCGAAGTCCGGATGCGCACCCTGAATGCGATGACCAATGCTGCCCAGGTTCTCCCAGCCGTCGGCGTCAGGCTCGCCGATCGCGCCCGCAATGATCTTTCGCGCCTTGCTCGGAGGATCCTTCTTCGGCGCTGCGGTCCCGGCCGGTGCCGCGCCGTCCTTCTTCTCTTCGGGCTCGGCCTCCAGAAGGTTCTCGACATAGATGAAGCGGTTGCAGGCGTTGCGGAAGGCCTCGACCGCCTTGCGTTCGCCGAAGCCGTACACCTCGAGTCCTTCCTCGCGCAGGCGTTGGGCGAGGCGCGTGAAGTCGCTGTCCGAGCTCACAGCACGACTCCGTCGAGGGTGCGCTTGTACATGAGGTCCATGGCGTCGATCACCAGCGCGATGTCGGAGGCGTTCTTGCCCTTCGAGTTGCTGCGCTGCTGGTGCTGGAGGATCGCCAGCGACTTGATCGCTCCGTCCCAGCCGGACAGCCGGCTTCCCGAGAAATCGCCGTAGATGCGCCGCACGTTGGCCTCCCCCAGCTTGACAATCTCGTCGAAAATCGGCTGGACGTGTTTCGCGCTGGTGTTGTCGGCGTCGATCAGAACCGCGAGGCTCTTCATTTCCCGGACTTCCGGCATAGGCGCTCCTTGCGGGCACCCCTCCCTGGGGCAGCCCGCGCCGCATGTGGATCATGGTCGCCGGAGGTTCTTACGGTCTTGCCGTCGCTCGCGCCATGCCTTGTCAGCCGTTCTGCTTGCCGGGACGGCATTTCTCGGCCGATTCCGGTTACGGACGATGATGTTCCACAGAGCGACAGTGTCCACTTGTCGGCCAGCTGCATGCTTCCGAGACCCATTTGATTCCGTGTGCAAGTTGCATTGGGCTCCACAACAGTAGTGTGATATAACCTCTGCATTTATCCATTATGGCAGAGCAAATGTCATCTACCCCGACGAAACAGCGCGACGTCGTCCTGTGTCTCTGTCGCCAGAAGGGACTGGTCCGCATGCGCGATCTCCGCAACGCCGGCATTGGGGCCGAGACCGTTGCCCGGCTGGTTCGCGAGGGCGTTGTGGCGCACGTGGCGCGCGGCCTCTATCAGCTCGCCGACGCGGTTCCGGATCCCCGACGCAGCCTTGCAGAAGCCTCGGCCCGCGTACCCAAGGGAGTGATCTGCCTTACATCCGCGCTCCAGTTTCATGAACTGACACTCCAAATGCCCTCCGCCGTCTGGATTGCAATCGACCGCACCGGATGGAAGCCCGACGTCGAATACCCCCCGGTCCGCTTCGTGCGGTTCAGCGGCCACGCCCTTGCGGATGGGGTGAAGCGGCATCTCATCGAGGGTATCGAGGTCCCCATATTCGAGCCCGCCAAGTCGATCGTCGACTGTTTCCGGTATCGCAACAAGATCGGACTCGACATCGCGCTGGAAGGGCTGCGCGAAGGACTGCGCAACCGGCGCGTCACACCCGACCAGCTCTGGGAGTTCGCCCGCACGACGCGTGTCTGGTCCGTGATGCGGCCCTATGTCGAAGCGATGGTCGTCGATGGCACGTGAGCTTCGCAATGTCGGCGCCTCCGTGCGCGCCCGACTGCTCGCGCGCGCCCGCGTCGAACGGACCGATTTCCAGATTCTCCTCACCCGTTACGCGCTCGAGCGGTTGCTCTACCGACTCAGCGTCTCCGACCAGCGCGAACGGTTTGTCCTGAAGGGTGCGATGCTCTTCGCAATCTGGCAGGCCGATCCCTTCCGACCGACCCGTGACCTCGACTTGCTGGGCGACGGCGATCCCGATCCCGCAATGGTTGCGGCAAGCATCCGCTCCATCTGCTCTGTGGAGGTAGCTGACGATGGGGTCGTCTTCGACGTTGCAGGCGTCGAAGCCGCTCCAATCCGAGCCGAAGACGAATATGCCGGTGTACGCGTCAGAACCGGCGCAACCATCGCCGGCGCGCGACTGCCCGTCCAGATCGATGTCGGTTTCGGCGACGTGATCACGCCCGAGGCGATCGAGATCGAATACCCGGCCCTCCTCGACGCGCCGGCGCCCATTCTGCGCGCGTATCCACCAGAAACCGTCGTCGCCGAGAAGACCGAAGCGATCGTCTCGCTCGGTATCGGGAACAGCCGCATGAAGGATTTCTACGACCTCTGGACGATCGCGCAGACATTCGCGTTCGAAGGCGACGACCTAACGGAGGCCATCGGTCGGACCTTCGAGCGACGCCGAACCCCCTTGCCGGAACAAGTACCCATCGGCCTCAGCGATGGTTTTGCCCTTGAGAAGGAAGCCCAGTGGCGGGCTTTCCTCGCGCGCGACCGCCTTGAAGTTGCACCCGTTTCATTCGCCCAGGTCATCGATAATCTACGCACCTTTCTTCAGCCCGTATTGACCCGCACAGCGGTTGCCTCGTGGCCCCCCGGAGGCCCTTGGACTGAGGTGCAGCGCCGATGAACGATAAGCTCCTCGGTCACACCCAGGTTCAGACTACCGCTCGCTATGCGCACCTGCCGGACAATTCTGTGAGAGCATCAGGTTCTCAGGTCGAACACGGCATTGGTACGCACATCACGTCACTCGTGCCCTAGCCCAAGTTTAACAGCCTGTTTTGAAGTTGGTTGTTTATCAGCGGGTTGCCGG
>JAPPKP010000349.1 GCA_028819955.1 Rhodospirillaceae bacterium
CCCGCGACAGCCGCGTCGTGGAGCGCAAGAAGTACGGCAAGCGCAAGGCCCGCCGCAGCTTCCAGTTCTCGAAGCGTTAGGTCAAGCGTCGCCGGCGCGCCATCACCACCGGCTTTCGCGATCGAAATAGGCTACCCATGAGCCCTTCCTCCCAAGGCACGGGCAACACCGCGCGCGTCGGCGTGCTCGGCGCGAGCGGCTATACCGGCGGCGAGCTCCTGCGCCTGCTGGCGCAGCACGACGGCTTCTCGGTCGGCCTGCTGACCGCCGAGCGTCGCGCGGGCCAGAGCCTGGGCGCGGTCTTTCCCCATCTCGACGGCGCGGGCTTTCCCGACCTCGTCAAGATCGAGGATGCCGCCTGGGACGCTCTGGATGCGGTCTTCTGCTGCCTGCCCCACGGCACCACGCAGGAGGTCGTCGCCGCCCTCCCCCACCATCTGAAGGTCGTGGACCTTTCGGCGGACTTCCGGCTCGCGGACCCCGAGGTCTATGCCGAATGGTATGGGCGGGCGCACGGCGCCGTGGCGCTGCAGGCCGAGGCGGTCTACGGGCTGACGGAGCTTGCGCGTGAGGAAGTCCGCGGCGCCCGCCTGGTGGCAAATCCCGGCTGCTACCCGACCTCCGCCCAGCTGCCGCTGGCGCCGCTGCTCGAAGACGGGCTGATCGAGAGCGACGACATCATCATAGACGCCAAGTCGGGAGTCTCCGGTGCGGGACGTGAGGCGAAGCAGGCGAGCCTCTTTGCCGAGGTGGGCGAAGGCGTGCACGCCTACGGCATCGCCGCCCACCGCCACGCGCCCGAGATCGAGCAGGGCCTCTCCGCCGCAGCCGGCGCGCCGGTGCGAGTCAACTTCACGCCCCATCTCATGCCCATGAACCGGGGGATTCTCGCGACGATCTACGTGCGCAGCCGAGCGGGTGCGGATGCCTTGCGCGAGGCCCTCGCCCGGCGCTACGCGGACGAGCCGTTCGTGCGCGTGCTGCCTGCGGGTGCCGCGCCCGCGACGCGTCACGTGCGGGGCTCCAACCACTGCCTCATCGGCGTGTTCGACGACCGGATCGAGGGGCGCGCGATCCTGATCTCGGCCATCGACAATCTGGTCAAGGGCGCCTCGGGCCAGGCGATCCAGAACATGAACCTGATGCACGCCCTGCCGGAGACGACGGGGCTAGAACAGGCGCCGCTCTTCCCGTAGGAAGGCGGGAGCCCATGTCCGCCGGTCTGCTGCTCCCCTATCACCACCGCTGGCCGCAGGTGGCGCCGAGCGCCTTCGTCGCCGCCGGCACCTCGGTGATCGGCGATGTCGTGATCGGGGAGCGGTCGAGCATCTGGTTCAACTGCGTCCTGCGGGGCGACGTGAACTACATCCGCATGGGCGCGCGCAGCAACGTCCAGGACGGCACGATCATCCACACCGCCACGGCGGACGGCCCCACGCTCATCGGGGACGACGTGGTGGTGGGCCACATGTGCCTGCTGCACGCCTGCATCCTGGAGGACGCCTGCATGATCGGCATGGGCGCCACCGTGATGGACTTCGCCGTGGTGGAGACCGGCGCCTGGGTCGCCGCCGGCGCGCTGGTGACGCCGGGCAAGAGAGTCAAGAGCGGCGAGATGTGGATGGGCCGGCCCGCGAAGGCGGTGCGCATGGTGAGCAACGCGGAGCGCGAGACCATCGCCACCATCGCCCGGCGCTACGCCAACCGCGCCGGCGAGTACCGGGCTTCCTCGGGCCCGCCGCGGCGCGCGCCCGCTCCTACTTCGCCAGGACGTAGGCGCCCGGCGCGTCCTCGATCGGCCTGAGCGCACCGTCGCCGGGTACGCGCGCGGGCACCTTCTTGCCGCCGGAGCGGCGGCGCTGCCAGGCGTGCCAGTCGCTCCACCAGGAGCCCTCGTGGTGCTCGGCGGCAGCGAACCAGTCGTCGGCGCTCTGCGACTCCACGACCGGCCCGGTCCAGTAGCCGTACTTGCCGGCCGCCGGCGGGTTGACGATGCCGGCGATATGACCGGAGGCGCCGAGGACGAAACGGCGCTGCCCCCGATAGAGCCCACAGGCGGCGAAGCAGGACCGCCACGGCGCGATGTGATCCTCCCGCGTCGCAACGATGTAGGTCGGGATGTCGATGCGGCGGAGGTCGATGGGCACGCCGGCGAGGCTCAAACCTTCCGGCTGGGCCAGCAGGTTCTCCTGATACATCTTGCGCAGGTAGAAGCCGTGCATCTCCGCCGGCATCCGGGTCGAATCCGAATTCCAGAAGAGCAGGTCGAAGGGCAGCGGCTCCCGGCCCATCAAATAATTGTTGACCACGAATGACCAGATCAGGTCGTTGGCCCGCAGCATGTTGAATGTCGTCGCCATGTGGCGGCCATCGAGATAACCCGTTTCAGCCATCATGGCCTCGAGCGACTCGAGCTGGGCATCGTCGATGAAGACCTCGAGCTCGCCAGCCTCGGTGAAATCGACGAGGGAGGCGAAGAAGGTCGCGCTCCTGATCCGCTTGTCGTCCCGCGCCGCGAGATAGGCCAGCGTTGCCGCCGTGAGCGTGCCGCCCAGGCAGTAGCCGATCGCCGCGACATCGCGCTCGCCAGTCGCCTGCTCGATCGCGTCCAGCGCCGCCAGCGGGCCCTCGACCATGTAGTCCTCGAAGGTCTCCTCCGCGAGCCGCTCGTCCGGGTTGACCCACGAGATCACGAAGACCGAATAGCCCTTCGACACCGCCCACCCGACGAACGAGTTCTTCGGGCGGAGATCGAGCACGTAGTACTTGTTGATCCAGGGCGGCACGATGAGGAGCGGCCGGCGAAACACTGTCTCCGTGCTCGGCGCGTACTGAATCAGCTGCATCAGCTCGTTCTGGAAGACGACCTTTCCAGGCGTGGTGGCGATGGTCTCGCCCAGGGTGAAATGGCTCTCGTCCGACATGCGGGGCGCGAACCGGCCTTCGTTGCGCTCCAGATCGTCGAGCACGTTGCGCAGGCCCCGCAGCAGGTTCTCGCCCTTGGTCTCGGCGGTCTCCTTGAGTGCCGCAGGGTTGGTGGCGAGGAAATTGGTCGGCGCCAACGCATCGACGAATTGGCGCGTGTAGAAGGCAAGCTTCGCGGCGTCTTTCTCGTCGAGGCCGCGCAGGTTCTCCACCGTCGACTGCATGCAGGCAGCGGTCAGCAGATACGACTGCTTGAGATGATCGAAGACCCAGCTCTCTGTCCAGGCGGGATCGCGAAAGCGCCGGTCGTCGGGCTTGGGCGCGGCCACCGGCTCGGCCGGCTCCTCGCCTTGCAGGCGCTGCGCGCCCTGCTGCCATAGCCTGAGGTAGCCGTCCCACCACTTCATCTGAGCGTCGATCAGCGGCGACGGATCGTCGGCCAGGCTCCGCGCCATCGCCCCCAAGGCGGCGCTCAGGTTGAGCGGGTCGGAAGCCGCTCCGGCGCCCGTCGCACCCTGCCCGCTCAAAAGTCGTGCTGCGATACGCTGGCTTCGTTCCGTAATGGCGGCGAGTTGGTCGGCCATGTCGTGTTCCGTCGCGTCTGCGGCGGGTGGGTCGTCAGGCATCGTGAGCCGGGTCCGTGGAGTGGGTTGGCAGGCGCATCCGTCGGTCGCCGCCCGCCAATGCGAATGAACGGATTTGCGTATATGCTACTTACGAGTCGGACCGTGCTCAATGCTGGCGGCTGCAGGGCATCGCCGGCCAACCAGGAGAACGCCCCATGTACGATTCCCAAGGACATCGGACCCTCACTCCCGCTCCCAGGCGCCAGCGGATGCGGCCACTCGCGCTCCTCGCGATCGGCCCGATCGCACTCGGCCTCCTCGTGACCGGATGCTCCGCGATCGAGGACACGACCGACTACATCGGCGACCTCTTCAGCCATGTCGAGGACGACGACGAGGTCTTCGGCAGCGATGACGTCTCCGGCGGTGACGAGCCCTATCGTTCCGTCGCCGAGGTGCCGAGCGAAGCGCCTGCCGTCTCGAGCGAGGAAGAGCGCATCCGGCTGACGGCAGGCCTGGTGGCGGATCGCAAGAGGGCGCAGCACACGGCTGAGGAGCTCCGCGCACGCGTCGAGGAAGAGGAGCCGTTCACGCAGGTTCGCGCCGTCTATCGGCCGGCGGAGGAGTAGACGGAGCCTGCTCCGGCAGACGGCAGATGATCGTGCGAGGCGTCTCGCTCGCCCGCGAAAACGACTCGCTGGGACACGCCGGAGCACCGCGCCACCCGCATCGCGACCGGCTCGCCGAGGCCCCTACCCTGTCGTGACCCGTCGCTCTCACGGTATGCCGGGCGGCCGGGGATCGGCCGCCCGCGTTCACCCCACGCTACGGACCAGCCCGAAAGAAGAACGACCCCATGCCTGAGCCGCTACGTATCGGTATCGCCGGGCTGGGCACGGTCGGCTGCGGCGTGCTCGCGCTGCTGCGCGACAATGCCGCGCTGCTGAAGCAACGGACCGGCCGGCCGATCGAGGTGGTCGCGGTCTCGTCACGCGACAAGGGCAAGGACCGCGGGGTCTCGCTCGACGGGCTCGACTGGCGAGACGAAGCCCGGGAGCTCGCCGCCCTTCCCGCCGTCGATGTCGTGGTCGAGCTGATCGGCGGGTCCGAGGACACTGCGCGGGCGCTCTCCGAGGCTGCCTTCGCCAACGGCAAGCACCTGGTGACCGCCAACAAGGCCCTGCTCGCCCACCACGGCGCCGCGCTCGCAGACGCCGCCCGGCGGGCGGACCGCCACCTCGGCTACGAGGCCGCGGTCGCCGGCGGCATCCCCATCGTCAAGGCGCTGCGCGAGGGCCTCGCCGGTAATCGGATCGGCGGCGTCTACGGCATCCTCAACGGCACCTGCAACTACATCATGACGGCGATGCACGAGTCGGTGCGGGCCGGACAGGCGCGGGAGTTCGAGTCGGTGCTCCAGGAGGCGCAGGATCTCGGCTACGCGGAGGCCGATCCGTCCACGGACATCGACGGCATCGATGCCGCCCACAAGCTCGCGATCCTCACCAGCGTCGTGTTCGGTTGCCCGGTGGACTTCGCCGCCGTGCACGTCGAGGGCATTCGCCACGTCAGCGCGCTCGACATCGGCTTCGCCATCGAGCTCGGCTACCGGGTCAAGCTCTTAGGCATAGCCCGCGCCGGCGAGCATGGCATCACCCAGCGGGTGCACCCCTGCATGATCCACGAGACGGCGCCCATTGCCCGCGTCGACGGCGTCTTCAACGCCGTGGTGGCGGAGGGCGATCGGATCGGCAGCGCGCTCTTCGAGGGCCCCGGCGCCCGCGCCGGCGCGCCCGCTTCGGCCGTGGTCGCCGCCCACGCCGATATCGCCCGCGGCCACATCAATCCCGCCTTCCCCGCTGCCACCGAGGGCGCGGAGCGGGCGGCTGCGCGACCCATGGAGCACCATGTCGGCGCCTACTACATTCGCCTGATGGTGGTGGACAAGCCCGGCGTGATTGCCGGCATCGCCGCCTGCCTGCGCGACGAGCAGGTCTCCGTGGAGGCCATGCTGCAGCGCGGGCGGAACCCCGGCGATCTGGTGCCCGTGGTGCTCACCACCCACGAGGCACAGGAGTCGGCGGTGGTGGGCGCGCTCGACGCGATCGACCGTCTCGATACGGTGCTGGAGCCGCCGCGCATGATCCGGATCGAAGCGTTCTAGGGATGCCCATGACAGAGGAGGTGGTCTCCCTCGACCGGAACCTGGCGCTGGATGCGGTGCGCGTGACCGAGGCCGCGGCCCGCGCGGCGGCCCGGCTGATCGGCCGCGGCGACGAGATGGCCGCAGATCAAGCCGCCGTGGACGCAATGCGGCGCGGCCTCAACGCGCTCGACATCGACGGCACGGTGGTGATCGGCGAAGGCGAGCGGGACGAGGCGCCGATGCTCTTCATCGGCGAGATCGTGGGCACCGGCAAGGGGCCCAGCCTCGATGTCGCCCTCGACCCGCTGGAAGGCACGACGATTTGCGCAACAGGCGGCCCCAACGCGCTCGCCGTGCTCGCGATGGCGGAGAAAGGCGGCTTCCTCGCCGCGCCCGACACCTACATGGACAAGATCGCTGTGGGCGACGGGCTGCCGGACGAGCTGGTCGATCTCGACGACCCGCCGGCAACGACCCTGGCCAAGCTCGCCAAGGCGAAGGACTGCGACGTCAACGAGCTGACCGTGCTGATCCTGGACCGACCGCGGCACGAGGAGCTGATCGCCAAGGTGCGCGAGACCAGCGCACGCATCCAGCTGATCCGGGACGGCGACGTCGCTGGCGTGATCGCGACCACGCGGCTCAACCGCACCGTCGACATCTACATGGGAATCGGCGGCGCGCCCGAGGGTGTGCTGGCCGCGGCAGCGCTGCGCTGCATCGGCGGCCAGATGATGGGCCGGCTGGTCTTCCGCAACGACGACGAGAAGCAGCGCGCGCGGGCGATGGGCGTCACCGACCTGAGTCGCAAATACTCCCTGCACGAGCTGGCCGGCGGTGAGGTGATGTTCTGCGCGACCGGGGTCACCGACGGCGCCATGCTGCGGGGCGTCTCGCGCCACCCTCACGGCGCGCGCACCAGCTCGGTGGTCATGCGCTCGCGCACCGGCACCCTGCGCATGATCGAGGCCGAGCACGATTTCTCCCGCGCGCCCGCGCGCATCGGCGCGTGATCTGCGCAGGCTCCTGACTTCATGAACGACGGAGCGGCGATGCTCGGGGTCGAGCGGTCGCTGCTCGGCAAGCGTTGGCGCGCGAGGCTCGAGGATTCGATGGCGGGCCTCAGCCTCGCCCAGGCCATCGAGGTGCCGGAGCTGGTCGGGCGCGTGCTCGCGGCCCGCGGCATCGCGGCGGAAGACGCGCCGGACTATCTCGACCCGACTCTGCGCCGTCTCCTGCCCGACCCGCTCCACCTCAAGGACATGGAGCGGGCCATCGCGCGGCTCGCCGGTGCGCTGGAGGCGGACGAGAAGATCGCGATCTTCGGCGACTACGACGTGGACGGTGCGACCTCAGCCGCGCTGCTCAGCCGCTTTCTCGCGGCGGTCGCCGCCCCGCCCACGATCTACATCCCCGACCGCCTGCGCGAGGGCTACGGCCCGAACGCCGCCGCCATGCGCATGCTGGCGGCGCAGGACGTGCGCGTGGTCATCACGGTCGATTGCGGAATCAGCGCGTTCGACGCGCTGGCGGACGCCGCCGACGCCGGGCTCGACGTGATCGTGGTCGACCACCACGTGGCCGAGGCGCGGC
>JAPPKP010000350.1 GCA_028819955.1 Rhodospirillaceae bacterium
GCTTCGGCCTGCTGTCGCTGGCGATGGCGCCGCTGGTCGACCCCATCAGCCGCGACCTCGGCCTCAGCTACACGACGATGGGCGCTATCCTGGGCGCCTGGCCGCTGGTCTATATCGTGGCCGCCGCGCCCTGCGGCGCATTCGTCGACCGCGTGGGGCTCAAGTGGTCGCTGTTCCTGGCCGCCCTCATCCTCACTGCATCGGGCGGGCTGCGCGTCGTCGCCGTCGACGCGGCCTCGATGTTCGTGGCGGTCGGGCTGTTCGGCATCGGCGGGCCGCTGGTCTCGATCGGCGCGCCCAAGGCGATCGCGCAATGGTTCGAGGGCGCCGAGCGCGGCTTCGCCCTGGGCGTCTACATCACTGGCCCCTTCCTCGGGCACATCCTCGCGCTGGCGCTGACCAACAGCGTCCTGATGCCGTTCCTCGACGGGGACTGGCGCCTGGTCCTGTTGATCTATTCCGGCTTTATCCTCGCCACCGGCATCGTCTGGTTCCTGCTGGGGAGCCATCCGATCAACCGCGTGGTCGAGCGGGCCGGGCGCCGCCGCGAGACCGTCGGGGGCCAGCTCGCCGTCTTCGCTGCACTGCTGCGCCTGCCGAGCATTCAGGTCATCCTGGCGATGAGCATCGGCGCCTTCTTTCTTCATCATGCGATTGCCAACTGGCTGCCGGAGATGCTGCGCACGGGCGGCATGGCGCCGGACGAGGCCGGCATCTGGTCGGCGCTGCCGACAGCAGTCGGGATCGTCGGTGCCCTGACGATCCCCAGGCTCGCGACACCGCCCAGGCGCTTCGCGATCCTGATCGCGCTGTCGCTCTGCATCGGCGTGGGCGCGGTGCTGCTGCTGGCCACGGGCGTGCCGGCGCTGGTAATGGCGCTGGTGCTGCAGGGCATCGGGCGCGGCACGCTGATCGCGGTGCTGATTCTGGTGCTGATGGAGACACGCGGTGTCGATCCCCGCAACACCGGGGCGGCGGTGGGGCTGTTCTTCTCTGCGGCGGAGATCGGCGGCGTGCTGGGGCCGCTCGTGATCGGCGCGATGTGGGACCTGACAGGTGGGTTCGACGCGGGCCTGGGGCTCCTCGGCGCCGTGAGCGTCGCTATCGTCGGGCTGCTCTACCTCCACCGGGGCATCGAGCGCCGCGACGTCGCCGCGGCGTAACACACGATCCGACCTTACCGGATCACCGTAGCCCGAGAATCCCCCACCCCGGCCCTCCCCCACGTCATGGCCGGGCTTGTCCCGGCCATCCACGTGTTGGCTCGGGACTCAACGGTTCTGGCGGAGCGAGATGCCCGGATCAAAGTCCGGGCATGACGAGAGTATTTGCAAGCTCGGGAAGACTGCACAGCCAACCGGAGACTATGCGAACCTCAGAATCAAGACTCCAGTTCTTCACTCCGCCGCAGCGGCCACCCGGCGCGGTGCCCGGCGGCGCGGCTGGGGCGGCTTGTGGTACGCGCCGTCCTTCATGATCATGAGGATGTTGTTCTTGTCCTGGAACAGCGTGAGGTCCGCCAGCGGATCGCCGTCGATCATGATGAGATCGGCGAGGTAGCCCTCCTTGACCTCTCCCATCTCGGGAATGCCGCTGCCCTGCGCGTCGGCGAAGGCGTAGAGCTCGCCGCCCAGCTTGGTGGCGGCGTGCAATACCTCGGCCGGGGTGAAGTCGAAGTAGTTCACGAAGTGCTCGAAGTCCCGCGCGTCCGTCCCGTGGGGCACCCAGGCGAAGGCATAGTCGCCGAACGGCAGCACGCGGACGCCGCGCGCGTGCAGCTTCTTGACGGTCTCGCTGACGATGGCGAGCTCGTGGTGGTGCCGGAGCGCGATCTCGCTCTCGGGCGGCATGCCGAACTCCGCGGACTCGTAGGCCGTGTTGTGGGTGATGCCGATGGCCGGCACGACGAAGACCTCGTCCTTGGCCTCGACCAGCATGTCGATGGTCTCGTCGTCGGCGTAGGTCGCGTGGTGGATGATGTTGACGCCGTACTTCAGGCAGAACTGGACCGCCTCCGAGGTCCGCGCGTGGGCGCAGACGCGCCGGTTCCGCTGCCTGGCGACCTGGCAGACCGCCGCCACCTCCTCTTCCGTCATGACGGTCGTGTCGCCCCTGCCATAGGGATAAACGAACTCGTCGCTCGACGGCATGATCTTGAGGATGTCGACGCCTTCGCGGCACAGCATCCGCGCGGTCTGGCGGAACTGCTCCTCGCCGTCGCAGATGATCGAGAACGCGCCGTGATACATGTGGAGCTGGCGCGCGTCGCCAAGGCCGCCGGTGACCGTCAGCTCCGGCGAGGCCGCGAGGACGCGGGGCCCCTCCATCCTGCCCGCGTTGATCTCGTTGCGAATCACGATGTCCATGCGGGTCTTGCCCGTCGCGGCGCAGACCAGGGCGGTGAAGCCGTGGTCGTAGAGGATCTGGGCGTGGCGCATCGTGATGAGCGTGTTCTCCTCGGGCGGTGTATCGCCGAGGGAATAGAGGCTCGTCCCCTCCTCCGAATAGCCGATGTGGGAGTGACCGTTGACGAGGCCCGGCATCAGCGTCGCGCCGCCGCCGTCCACCACCTCCGCGCCGTTCCGCTCGATGCGCTTCTTGCCCTTGACCACCTTCTTGATCCGGTTGCCCTGGACGAGGACCTCGCCCCGGTAGGACTTCTTGCCGGAGCCGTCGAATATCGAGATGTTGGTGAATAGCGTCTGCGTCATGGTCGCCCCCTTGCCCGCTCGACTGTCGGCGAAGGGAGCGCGCCCGGCTCATCTTGTTGTTGTTGGCGCCTGCGCTCCGTCACCCTCGCATCGCCGCCCCTGCAACGAACGCGAGCCCGCACCTGCCAGCCGATTCAGCCGAAGTCCTTCCGATTCACCCCGGCTGCGGGCCACAGTGTACTCCCGTGCCCGGGCCGCAACAATCGAAAGCCCGCGCGGTCTCAGGCCGGCGGGAGCACGAAGTCGAAGCGCCCGCGCCAGCCGTCGCCGGCACGGTCGAGGCGCATCACGAGGTCGTCCCGGAAAATCCAGTCGCCGTCGTTCTCGTCCCGCAGATCGGGAAAGAAGACCTGGGTGGTGAGCACGGGAGTCCCCTCGCCCTGCACCTTCATGTGAATGTGCGGCGTGCGGCCCGGATAGTGCCCCGGCCGGACGGTCTCGAACCGGAACGCGCCGGCGGCGTCGGTGAACTGATGCCCGCGATAGCGGAAGCCCCGGTTGTCGTAGTGGCCCAGCTCATCGCAGTGCCAGATGTCGATCACGGCACCGGCGAGCGGCCGGCAGTCGTGCGCCAGTACCAGCCCTTCGAAGACGAGCGGCTCTCCCTTCGTGTCCGGCTCGCGCAGCATGGTCCGTCGCGGCGTCTGCGGCGTATAGAACGGCCCAGCCGTCCGGGAGCGCGTCCCCGCCGTGCACTCCGCTGGCGGCGCGAGCCCGAGCCCGCGGTCGGCAGCCGGGCCCGAAAACTGGTAGCCCAGGGAGGCCCAGCCGGTGCGGGCGACCAAGGGCGCCGCCGCCGCGCCGCCGGCGGCCGCCAGTCCGGTCAGTGCCAATCGGCGCGTGACGAAGCGGTTCATCGTGTGCGCAGGGTAGCCGGTCCTGGTCCGCAATTCTAACCGCGGTCATGGCCTGCGGTGAGACATGCGGGTTAAGCTCCGGGAAACCGATCAGGGGGAGGCGACCGCAATGCCAGCCATCGATCCGAACACGGTGCAGTTCACCGGGGAGAATTCCTTCCTGCGGCTCAAGACCGAGGCCGATGGGCCGGAGACCACCGTCTGCGCTCATTGGCGCACGCTGATCTCGCCGGCCGGACCCGGCACCTGCCTCTTCCTCCGCTCGGACGCGACCGGCGGCGAGGTCAGGCTCTATGCCGACAACATCGGGATGGCGCGATGGATCCAGGGAGAGTTCGAGTCGATCCTGAACCCGCCCTTCGCCGATACGGCCATGCCCATCGCGGAGGCAGCGTTCTCGCACGATGGCGCCTTCCGCTCCACCTATCGCGAGATCGTGGACTCGGCAGACGGCCGCATCGAGCTGAGCTGGTCGGACATGGGCGAGCCCTTCATGCTGACGCTGCCGCCGGACAACCCCGACACCGGGCCGTGGGCGGTCTACAGCTGCCTCACGCCGTGCCGGACCGCGACGCTGGAGGTCGCGGGCACGCGGGCGCAGGGCGGGGCCTACGAGAACGTCATGTTCGAGCGCCCGGCGAGCTCCTGCTGCCTGGCCTGGTCCGAGACCTGGCTGCGGGGCTGAGGCGCGCGCGATGCTCCCCAGGGTCGCGATCTTCGCCATGGGCGGGACCATCGCCATGGCCGAGCGTAGTGAGCGCGGCGTCGCTCCCTCGCTGGGCGCGGACGCGCTGGTGGAGGCGGTGCCGCAGCTTGCCGAGGTCGCATCCATCGAGGCCGAGACCTTCCGCCTGCTGCCGAGCCCCGAGGTCACGATCCCCGATCTGTTCGCGCTGGCCGACGCCATCGAGCAGGCCGTGGCCGATGGCGCCCAGGGCGCGGTGATCACCCACGGCACCGACACGATGGAGGAATCCGCCTTCGTGCTCGACCGCATCCTCGCCGTCGACGCTCCGGTGGTGCTGACCGGCGCGATGCGCAACCCGACCCTCGCCGGGCCGGACGGACCGGCGAACCTGCTGAACAGCGTCCGCCTCGCCGTCCACGAGCCCGCGCGGGGCCTCGGCGTCACGGTGGTCATGAACGACGAGATCCACGCGGCGCGCTACGTGCAGAAGAGCGTGACCTCGAACCCCGCCGCCTTTCGCTCGATGCCGGCCGGGCCGCTCGGCTGGTTCGCGGAGGGCGCGCCGAGGCTCGCCGGTCGACCGGGGCCTCGCCGCACGATCGCGGTGACGCGCGACGCCGAGGTCGTGCCGGTGGCGCTGCTCACCGTGACGCTCGGCGACGACGGCAGGCTGATCGAGCGGGCGCTGGACGCGGGCTACCGGGGGATCGTGATGGAGTGCACCGGCGGGGGTCACGCTGCGGCGTGGGTCGCCGACAGGCTCGCGGAGGCGGCCGCGCAAGTGCCGGTGGTCATGGCATCCCGCACCGGGGCGGGAGAGATGCTGCGCCAGACTTACGATTTCAAGGGCTCGGAGATCGACCTTCTGGCACGCGGACTGATCGGCGCCGGCTGGCTCGACGGCCTCAAGTCGCGTCTGCTGCTCTCGCTGCTGCTGATGGCGGGCGCCGACGACGCGGCGATCCGCGAGGCGTTCGCCGCCTGGCTCGATCCTACGCCGTAGAGTCTTGTTCGCGAAATTTCGGTGTGTTGCGCACCGCCCCCACCACGTCATGGCCGGACTTATTCCGGCCATCCACGCGTTTGCACAGTGACGGGTGGGCTTTGCTGAGAGAGATGCGCAGATCAAGTCCGCGCATGACGACATTGACGGAATGGTCGGGTTGGCGGATAGACCTGCCGACATAACTCATACGAACTTTGAAAGGGCGCTTACCCTAAGCCGCGGCCTAAAACTTCTTCCACCAGGGGGTGCGGCCGCCGAGGCCCACCATGTCCACGCCGGTCATGAGCGAGACGTCGTAGGTCAGCGCGCGGAGGTCGTTGGGGTCGAGGTCGCTCACCCGGTTCTTGCCGCAGGCGCGGGCGAACAGCTGGATCTCCATGGTGAGCGCGTTGAGGTAGTTGGTGACGCTGTCGGCCGCCTCGTCCACGTCGAGGCGTTCCATCAGCTTGGGCAGCTGGGTGGTGATGCCGACCGGGCAGAGGCCGGTGTGGCAGTGCTGGCACTCGTAGGGCGAGGTGCCGAGCCGGGCGTAGTCCTCCAGGTAGATCGGCTTGTGGCAGCCCATGGCGATGATCGGCGCGGTGCCGAGATAGACCACGTCGGCGCCAAGCGCGATGCACTTCGCCGCGTCCGCCCCGTTGCGGATGCCGCCGCCGACGATGAGCTTCATCGCGTCCTTCTTGCCCATGTCGGCGAGCGCTTCCGAGGCCTCGGCGATGGCGGCGACGGTGGGAATCCCGGCATGGTCGAGCTGGATGGTGGGGGACGCCGCGGTGCCACCCTCCATCCCGTCGAAGACGATGGCGTCGACCCCGGCCTTGGCCGCGATGCGGACGTCGTTGGCGATGCGCGCGGCGCCCACCTTGATCGAGATGGGCACCTTGTACTCGGTGACCTCGCGGATCTCCTCGAGCTTCATGTAGAGATCGTCGGCCCCCATCCAGTCGGGATGGCGGCAGGGGCTGCGCTGATCCACGCCCTCGGGCAGGTCGCGCATCTCCGCCACCTCGTCCGACATCTTGAGGCCGAGCAGCACGCCGCCGGTGCCGGGCTTCGCGCCCTGGCCGGCGCCGATCTCGATCATGTCGGCCTTCTTGAGGTCGTAGGGGTTCATGCCGTAGCGGCTCGGCAGGTACTGCATCACGAGCTTGTCGGAGTAGCGGCGCTCCTCGTGGTGCATGCCGCCCTCGCCGGTGCAGGTGGAGATGCCGCAGCGGCTCGCCGCCGTGCCGAGCGCGCGCTTGGCGTGAACCGAGAGCGCGCCGAAGCTCATGCCCGCGATCATGATGGGGCGCTCAAGCACGAGCGGGTTCTCGCAGTTGCCCTCGCCGATCACCACCCGCGTGTCGCACTTCTCCCGGTATCCCTCCAGCGGCATGCGCGAGAGGCCGGCCGGCACGAACACGAGATCGTCGAAGGACGGCAGGCCGCGGCGCTTGGTCGCCTGGCCCCTGATCTGGTAGCGGCCGAGCGAGGCCTTCTCCTGAATCTCTTCGATCACCTCCGGCGGCCAGACCCCGCTGAAGCTGTCGGGCCGCGGATAGGCGCCGTTGGGCGCCGGCGCAGCGTCCTCCAGAACCTCGACGGAAGAAGGGCCCGCGTGGGCGGGAGGCGGTGTGCTCGTGGTCTCGCTCATAGCACGTCCTTCCACGCTGCGAAGTCATGCTTGTTGAAGTGCCACAGCTTGCGGTCCGACTGGAGCTTGCGGAACCTCGCGGGCGCCTTGATCTCGAAGCGGTCGAGCAGCGCCGCCACCTCGTCGAGCTCGCCGTTCTCGGCATCCACCTCCGCGAGCCCGGAGCCCAGCTCCTTCGCCTTGCCGCCGAGGAAGATCACGCCCTGATACATGGAATCGCCGAGGCCGGTGTCGGCGTCGCCGCAGACGATCATGCGGCCGTTCTGCATCATGAAGCCGGACATGT
>JAPPKP010000050.1 GCA_028819955.1 Rhodospirillaceae bacterium
GGATCGCCATCATCGCGAGGCACGCCTGGGCGGCATCGGCGCCCTTGTTCTTCCGGTCCGTCGCCGCCCGCTCCCAGGCCTGCTCGCGGGTCTCGGCGGTCACCACGCCGAAGCCGAGGGCGATACGGTGACGCTCGGCCAGCGTGGCGAGTCCGCGCGCGCATTCGCCGCAGACGTGCTCGTAATGGCTGGTCTCACCCCGGATCACGCAGCCGAGCGCGACAAAGCCGTCGTAGCGGCCGCTGTCGATCGCCAGCGCAAGCGCCGCCGGCAGCTCGAAGGCGCCGGGCACGCTGATCCGCTCGTGGCTCACATTGGCCACGTCCAAGGCCGAGACCGCGCCCCCGACAAGCTGATCGGCAATGTCCCCGTAGAAGCGCGCCTCCAAGATGAGGACCCGCCGCTCCTCAGTCATGGCTTTCGGCCATCCACGCGCGCCGCGCCTGGTCCGAGATCGGGCGCTGATCGACCACCCGGAGCCCGTAGCCGTCGAGCCCGACGATGGTCCAGTGCGTGTTGTGCAGCAGGATCATGTCGCGGACGCCGAGGTCGAGCAGGATCTGGGCGGCGACGCCGTAGTCCCTGAGGCCCTCGCTGTCCTCGTGCTCCGCGTCCGGCTCCGCCGGCTCGGAGAGCCGCACGGGAAAGGGCTCGCGGATCACCACCACGACCCCGCGGCCGAGCTCGCCGATCATCCTGAGCGCGGCCTGGAGCTTGCCTGTGTTCTCGCCCCCGGCGTCGCCGAGCCCGTCATCGAGGATGCTGAAGGCGTGGGCCCGCACGGGCACCGGCTCGTTGTCCCACACGTCGCCCTTCACCAGCGCGATGTGCTCGGCCCTCTGCACCGTGTCGGCGTAGACGTACATGCGGAATGCGCCGCCGTGGTGGGAGGTGAGCGTGGTCTCCCGCACCCTGCGGATGATGCTGTCGTGCCGCAGCCGGTAGGCGATCAGGTCCGCGATGGTCGCGATCTTGACGTTGTGGCGCTGGGAGAAGGCCTCGAGGTCCGGCATCCGCGCCATGGTCCCGTCGTCGTTCATGATCTCGCAGATCACGGCGGACGGGTTGAGGCCGGCGAGCCGGGCGAGGTCCACGCTCGCCTCGGTGTGCCCGGTCCGCACCAGCACGCCGCCGTCGCGTGCGACGAGGGGGAAGACGTGACCCGGCGAGGTCAGGTCGTCCGGCCCGCAGCGGGGGTCGATGGCGACCGCGATGGTGCGCGACCGGTCCGAGGCGGAGATGCCTGTGGTGATCCCCTCGCGCGCCTCGATGGAGACGGTGAACGCCGTATCGTGGCGGGACTCGTTGCGCTTGGGCATCAGCTCGAGGCCGAGGTCGCGCACCCGGTCGCTGCCGAGCGCGAGGCAGATCAGCCCGCGGCCGTAGCGCGCCATGAAGTTGATGGCCTCGGGCGTTGCCATCTGGGCCGGGATGACCAGATCGCCCTCGTTCTCCCGTTCCTCGTCGTCGGCGAGGATGACCAGTCGCCCGTTGCGAAACTCCTCGACCGTCTCCTCGACGGACATGAGCTTGCAGGACGACGCGGCGCGCGACATCTCGACCTTTCAGCGCTCGGCTTGGAGGCGCGCAAGGTAGCGCGCGATCAGGTCCACCTCAAGATTGAGCCTCCGGCCGGCAACGCAGTCGCCGAAGGTGGTCTGCTCAAGAGTGTGCGGGATCAGATTGATGCCGAACACGTCGCCCGCCACCTCGTTCACCGTGAGCGAGACGCCGTCGAGCGCGACCGATCCCTTGGGGGCGACGAATCGCGAAAGCTCCGCCGGGCAGCGCACCGTGAGTCTGAGCGAGTCGCCTTCCGGCTCCGCCCCTTCGACCACCGCGACGCCATCGATGTGGCCGGTCACTAGGTGGCCGCCCAGCTCATCGTTCAGGCAGAGCGCGCGCTCCAGATTGACCCCGGTCCCTTCGCACCAATCGCCGAGGGTGGTCCGGTCTGCGGTCTCGCGCGAGACATCGACCGCGAACCATCCCGGACCCTTGTCGACCACGGTGAGGCAAGGGCCCGAGCAGGCAATGGAGGCGCCGAGCGCAATGGTGTCGGTGTCATAGGCGGTCTCGATGGCCAGCCTGTGCCCGCCGGCGGGAGCATCAGCGATCTCCCGCACGCGGCCCACGTCGGTGACGATTCCGGTGAACACGGCGCGCCTCTCAGCCTACCGGCACCAGGGTGTCCAGCACGTCCTCGCCCACCGAGGCCGAGGAGATGCGGCGGAAGCGCGGCATGTCGTCGGCGCGTTCGACGCCGAGCGCGGCCAGCGCCGGCACGCCGTCGCCGCCGATGACGCCCGGCGCTCGGAACCAGGCGATTTCATCGACAAGGCCAGCGCGCAGCAACGCCGCCGCGAGCCGGCCGCCGCCTTCCACCAGGACGCGGGTAAGGCCGCCCTCCGCTAACGCTTCGAGCGCAGCCGTGAGCGCCGGACGTCTGTCCGGCTCCTCCGCCACCTTGACGACCTCCACGCCCGACTCTCGCCAGGTCGCGTGGCGCCCGTCGCCGCCGAGCGCCTCGGTGGAGACGATCCACGTCGGCGGGTCGCCTGCGCTCGCGATGAGCGCATGGCTGGCCGGAAGCCGCGCGCTGCCGTCGATCACGATGCGGACCGGGCTCCGGTCTCCCAAGCCGGGGAGCCGGCAGGTGAGTGCCGGGTCGTCGGCGAGCGCGCTCGCCGCCCCCACCAACACGGCGTCGTGCTGGGCCCTGAGCAGGTGTGCGCGGGCCCGCGCCGACTTACCGGTGATCCAGCGGCTGTCTCCGCTGTGCGTCGCGATGCGCCCGTCGAGGGTGCTCGCGAGCTTGAGGGTCACGTGGGGCCTGCCCTTCTCCACGCGCGAGAGAAAGCCTGCGTTGAGCGCCCGTGCGCGGTCCTCCATGCAGCCGCGCACGACCTCGATTCCCGCGTCTTCGAGCTTGGCGTTGCCGCGGCCTGCGACGCGCGGGTCCGGGTCTTCCAGCGCGATGACGGCCCGCGCGATCCCTGCTTGCACCAGCGCCTCGGCGCAGGGGCCGGTCTCGCCATGGTGGGCGCAGGGCTCCAGCGTGGTGTAGCAGTTGGCGCCCCGCGCGCCGTCGCCGGCGCGGGCGAGCGCCTCGGTCTCGGCATGGGGCCGCCCGCCCGGCTGGGTCCAGCCCCGCCCGACGATGTGTCCCTGCTTGACCAGCACGCAGCCCACCGCCGGGTTGGGCCACACGTTGCCGAGGCCCCGGCCAGCCAGCGCGAGCGCCAGCGCCATGAATCGGCGGTCGAGGGCCGGGTCGGCCTCCGCCATGCGTTCAGTCCCGCTCGTCGGCGAGGCCGCCGATGAACTCCTCGAAGTCCTTCTTCTCGCCGAAGTTCCTGTAGACCGAGGCGAAGCGCACGTAGGCGACCTGATCGAGTCCCGAGAGCGCCTCCATCACCATCTCACCGATCACGGTGCTCGGGATCTCGGTCTCGCCCAGGCTCTCCAGCCGGCGCACGATGCCGGTCACGATGTGATCGACCCGGTCGGGCTCGACCGGCCGCTTGCGCAGCGCGATCTGCATCGAGCGCGCCATCTTCTCGCGCTCGAATGGCACCCGCTGGCCGTTGCTCTTGATGACCGAGAGCTCGCGCAGCTGGATCCTCTCGAAGGTAGTGAAGCGGCCGGCGCAGTTGGTGCATTGCCGGCGGCGGCGGATCGCGGTGTTGTCCTCCGTCGGCCGCGAATCCTTCACTTGCGTGTCGTCATTGCCGCAGAACGGACAGCGCACAGCGAGCCTCCTCTCAGGCGTGACCGGGGTAGACCGGGAAAGCGGCGCAGAGCGCGCGGACCTCCTCGCGGATCTCCGCCGCAAGGGCCTCGCTGCTGCCCTCCGCGTCGGCCTCGCGGTCGAGCAGATCAGCGATCCAGCCCGCGACCCGCCGGAACTCAGCGGTCCCGAAGCCGCGGCTGGTCGCCGCCGGGGTACCGAGCCTGATGCCGGAGGTGATCCACGGCTTCTGGGGATCGAAGGGGACGCCGTTCTTGTTGCAGGTGATCCCGGCATGCTCCAGCACCGCCTCCGCCACCTTGCCGGTGAGTCCCTGGGCCCTCAGGTCGACGAGCAGGAGGTGCGTGTCGGTCCCGCCGGAGACGATGTCGTAGCCACGCTCCATCAGCGCGCTCGCCAGTACTTTGGCGTTGGCCACCACCTGCTGGGCGTAATCTTTGAACGCAGGCGTCATCGCCTCGCCCAGCGCAACCGCCTTGGCCGCGATGACATGCTCCAGCGGCCCGCCCTGGAGGCCGGGAAAGACCGCCGAGTTGATCCGCTTCGCCAGCGCCTCGTCGTCGGTCAGGATCATGCCACCACGCGGCCCCCGCAGGGTCTTGTGGGTCGTGGTTGTGACGATATGGGCGTAAGGGAACGGGTTCGGATGAATCCCAGCCGCGACCAGCCCAGCGAAATGGGCCATATCGACCATGAAGACCGCGTCCACCGAATCCGCGATCGCGCGGAAGCGCGCGAAGTCGATGATGCGCGGATAGGCGGAGCCTCCGGCGAGGATCAGCTTGGGCTTCTCGGCCTCTGCCAGCGCCTCCACTTCGTCGAAATCGATCAGCCCGTCCTGGCGGCGGACGCCGTACTGGATCGCCCTGAACCACTTGCCCGAGAGGTTGGGCGGCGCACCGTGGGTGAGATGACCGCCGGCCGCGAGCGACAGCCCGAGGAAGGCATCGCCCGGCTCCAGCGTGGCGAGGAAGGCCGCTTGGTTGGCCTGCGCGCCCGAATGGGGCTGCACGTTGGCGAAGCCGCAGCCGAAGAGTGCGATCGCGCGCTCGATCGCCAAGGCCTCTCCGATATCGACGTTCTCGCAACCGCCGTAGTAGCGCCGGCCGGGGTAACCCTCGGCATATTTGTTGGTGAGCACCGAGCCCTGGGCCTCCAGCACCGCGCGGCTCACGATGTTCTCCGACGCGATCAGCTCGATGGTCGTCTGCAGGCGCTCGACCTCGCCGGAGACCGCCGCGTACACCGCCGCATCGGCCTCCTGCAGGGAGCTGGTGAAGAACGAAGTCCCGGCCCCGCTCTCAGGGCGCGTGGAAGCAGCCAAGATCGTTTCCCTTTCTCTGTCGCTCAGGAGAGCTTGGCGACGCGCGCGACGTGACGGCCGCCCTCGAATTCCGTATCCAGAAACGCCTGCAGGCAGCGGCGCGCGGTGTCCTCCGATACGCGGCGGGCACCGAGAGCCAGGACGTTGGCATCGTTATGGGCCCGCGCGAGCCGCGCCTCGTCTGCGTCCTGGCAGAGCGCGCCGCGCACCGCGCGGCTGCGGTTGACTGCGATGCTCATGCCGATGCCGCTCCCGCAAATCAGGACGCCCCGGTCGGCGCGCCCGCTCTCGATCGCTTGCGCCAGGGCCCGCGCATAGTCGGGGTAGTCGACCGGTTCGTCGCCCTCCGGGCCCAGGTCGACCACCTCGCGTCCCGTCGCCTCCAGCTCAGTGCGGAGGACTGCCTTGAGGCTGACGCCCGCATGATCGGAGGCGATGGCGAATCGCTGGTCTGGCATGGCCACCCCTCGCACGCGGCCCGTGGCGAGCCCTGTATACGCCGATGCCCAATATTCGGGCAACACTTAGTGCGTGTACCTATCCTTGGGGGTTTGCGCCAGCCTCGATCGGTTAGGATGCGTCGGGTGTGGACAACGATGCCTGATCGTCCGGGTGATCTTCGGGGCGCATGAAGCGCCGGGAGGCGCCGGCGTGGATGCCGCCGCGTTCCTTGACCGCGCTGTCCGGCAACTTCTGCAACGGCGTGTAGCGCGGCATGTGATGGTCCTTGTAGGGATCGTTGCGGGCAGCGTTGTAGCAGCAGAGCAGCACGTTGCGGCTCCGCTGGGACGTGTTCTTGGACGAGCCGTGCAGCGTGTTGCAATGCAGAAAGAGAGCGTCACCGGCCGCCATCTCGCAGGAGACCACGTCCAGCCGCTCAATCGCGTGCTCGACCCGCTCCGGTGTTGCGGTGAGCTGGCCCCCCACCAGCTCGTGGTCGAGCCGGCCCATGCGGGCCGAGCCCCGGATGACCTGGAGACATCCGTTCTCCTGCGTCGCGGGGTCGATAGCGATCAAGACGCTGAGCATGTCGGGAAACAGATTGCCGTTGAAGTACCAGTAGCCGTAGTCCTGATGCCAGTTCCAGGCGCCGCCAGTCTCGGGCGCCTTCAGCGTCAGCTTGGAGTGGTAGTGATAGACCTCACCGCCCAGCAGCCGCTCGGCGCCGCCCACCACCCGCTCGCAACGCGCAATAGCGCCGAACAGGTCGTCGCCGGGGTCGGTCCACAGCACGGTCGTGGTGACGCTGCCGTCCGCATCGTGCATCGCCATGGTGTTGCGCATGTCGCCGATGCCCGCGTCGTTCGCGAGCGCCCGGCGCATCAGCGCGACTTCCTCGGCATCGAGGAGCGCCGGTTTGAGCAGGTAGCCGTCGTCGTGGAACCGGGCCACCTCGTCGGCGCTCAGGTGGCGGTCGTTCATCGTCTCTCCAGCCGCGATGATGAATTCCTCGCCCAGCATGCCCCGGCAGCGGCGGCACTGTATAGGCCGCACGCTTGATTGCGAAACTCCCGCTCTTGGGTGCCGTGATCGGCGCCCGCTAGAATGGGCGCGGGACTGAGGAGGAGGCCATGGACGTCGTCACGATGAACATCGTCGAATCGACGATGCTCTCCATCTGCCGGGAGATGGGGATCACCATGATGAAGACGTCCTACTCGACGATCTTCAACGAATCGCTCGACTTCAGCTGCGCCATCGCCGACGCCAACGGCGACATGATCGCGGTCGCCGACTACTGCCCGGCGCAGATCGGCGGCATGTCGCTCCTGATCAAGTCATGCATCCGCGAGATGGCCGACGAGCCCGTGCACGAGGGCGACGTCATCATGCACAACGACCCCTACCGGGGCGGACTGCACACGCCGGAGCACACCTTCTTCACGCCCTTCTTCGTCGACGGCGAGTTCATGGGCTATGCGGCGGCGATCGGCCACGTCGCCGAGGTCGGCGGCATGGTGCCGGGCGGCTTCGCCAGCGAGGCCACGGAAATCTTCCACGAGGGCCTGCGCGTGCCCCCGGTCAAGATCAAGAAGCAGGGCAAGGACGTGGACGAGGTGTGGAAGCTC
>JAPPKP010000285.1 GCA_028819955.1 Rhodospirillaceae bacterium
TGTAGGTGACGGACTTGTAGTCGACCACGGCCGCGATCGACGAGATGTTGGTGATCACGCCGCTGCCCTGGCTGCGCATGACCGGAACCACGTGCTTGCAGGCCATCACCGTACCGCGCAGGTTGATCGCCATCACCCGGTCGAAGCTCGCCTCGTCGAGGTCCGCGAGCGGCGAATCCCCGCCGGTGTAGGCGACGCCCACGTTGTTCTGCAACACGTCGATGCGTCCATGGCGGGCGACGATGGTCTCGACGACGGAGATTAGCGCCTGCTCATCGGTCACGTCGGCGACCAGTGCTTCGGCGCTGCCGTCTTCCGCCTCGATCATGGCGGCAGTTTCCTCGGCAGACGCCCGGTCACGATCGAGCGCCACCACGTGCGCGCCGGCGCGGGCGAAGAGCACGCACGTCGCCCGGCCGTTGCCGATCACCGGTCCCGGCGTCTGGCCGGCACCGGCCACGATTGCGACCCGACCGTCCAGACTAAGCGTCGGGCTCTGCCAGGGCGCCGCGATGGCGGCGGGAGAATCCTCGATCATGGCGACACTCGGGCGATAGCGGAGGTGGCGCGGGAAGGCTGTGAGCGTGCCCGCAGCTTGTCAAGGCGGGCGATGCGGCGATCGGGTTCTAGACGACGTTGGGGTCAGTTTGATGTGAGCGATGAAAGCGCTAGATTCAGGGGGTATGCATCCATATGACCCAATATGTCGTAGACACGTCATAGCCTTCTGCTCTGGACAACAGAATGCTTGTTCCGAACGATTGGTTGACAGGCCGGGGCATTGACTTATATGTCAATAGCGGCTCACATAAGCTCGCTGGTAAGCGACGGTCGATTGCATCTCATCGAGCCGCTTGATGCCAGCTTGGAGGTGAAGCGGACCATGGTGGTGTCCGATGAAGTCCAAGAGCTGATGGCTGGGCCGTGGTCCACCCTCAGCTTGGAGCGGCGAGCAAACCGCCTGCGGGCAGACTTAGAGTCGTTTGTCATGGGGCAGGTTGTTCCGGTTTCAATGACGCCGTACCAACACAAGGCCGCTTACATGGGACTGCTGGACCCTCCGGAGCGAGGGTTTTGGGACATCAGAAGCCGCGATCCGAATCCTGGATTGCGTGTTTTCGGACAATTTGCCGATGTGGATTTGTTTGTCGCATTGGTTTGGCACCCTCGATCTATCCAGATCGATGACAAACCGCCGTTGGGCAGTGCACGAGGACTGAACTGGGAACTTGCCAAGCTACAGTGTGAAGAGGCATGGCAAGACCTGTTTCCAAGCCACCGCCCGCGCATCAGGGAGAAAATCAGTGACCTCATCTCCCAAGACGCAATTCTGGTTTGAGATTGAGAACCTTGATGCTCAAATACCGGAGGGAAAGCTGGAGTACCTTCGTGAGCGGTTCCGCAATGACCTTTTCGACTTTATCCTTCGGAGATTTTTGGAACAGAGGGAGAAGCGCGGACTGACTCAGGCCGAATTGGCGCGAAGACTATCTTGCGATCCCGCTCGACTAAGCAGACTCTTGGGGGCTCCTGGCAATTGGACTCTTGGCACGGTTAGCGATCTACTCGTCGGGATATCCGGGGAGGCCCTGGTTCCTCATGCAGCTAAGGTTCCGGGTGATACTTCACGAAACATGGGCGCGCGGGAATTGCTGCATTCACATTCTTCCTTGGGATTGCGAGACAGAGATAGCAGTGCTGCGAGTACCAGTAGTGTGACTACAATTGAGTCGGCGTTTATCCAATGACAACAGAAAAGATTCCAAGCTTGAGCATTATTTCGGCTGTCCTATGCGACGATGTCCGTGCAGAGGATAATGGAAAGGAGTTGCTAATAGGTGTATATAGCGGCACAATCACCGTGCACGTCATTCCTAGTCCGCCCTTGCCACTAAGGTGCTGGATAAACATGAAAATCGAAGGGCCCCATGCAACGAGATTGCAATTTAGGGCAATCGATCATAACAGCGAGGAGATGTATCGGTCCCAGACAGATACTAAAACGGATGATGATGTAGGCGAGGGAAGCATAGTCTTGGGACCAATTCTCTTCAGTCTGAAGGATCCAGAGGGATATCTCAAGATAGAATACAAGGAAGAAGGAGGAGACTGGATAAACGTGATTGCAAAGAAAACAAAATACCAAAGAAGGTGAATCTTTAGGTACTATATCTCTGCGCTAATGCCTCCAGTAGAGTTTATCTCGCGATCCGACACCGCCCCCGGGAGTAGACAGCCATGAAGATCGGCGCCGTCATCTTTGCGACCGACTATTGCATCGCGCTGACCGAGCTCGCGCCTGCGCTGGAGGAGCGGGGGTTCGACTCGCTCTTCGTGCCCGAGCACACCCATATTCCCGCAAGTCGCCGCTCGCCCTGGCGGGGCGGGGGCGAGCTGCCGCCGGAGTATTCCCACACGCTTGACCCCTTCGTGGCGCTGGCGGCGGCCGCGGCGGTGACCAGCACGCTCCGCCTCGGCACCGGCATCTGCCTGGTCACCGAGCGCGATCCCATCGTCACCGCGAAGGCGGTGGCGAGCCTCGATCTGGTCTCCGGCGGGCGCTTCGACTTCGGCATCGGCGCCGGCTGGAACGCCGAAGAGATGGAGCATCATGGCACGCGCTTCGAGACCCGCTTTCGGGTCATGGAGGATCGGGTCAAGGCGATGCAGGCGCTCTGGGCCGCCGACGAGGCGAGCTACCAAGGCGAGTTCACCTCGTTCGAGCCGAGCTGGTCGTGGCCCAAGCCCGTGCAGAAGCCTCACCCGCCGATCCTGCTGGGCGGCGAGTCCGTGCACACCATGCGCCGGATCATGGCATTTTGCTCCGGCTGGCTCCCGCGCGGTGCGCTGCTGCCCGACCCCGCAGACGGCATGGCGAGGCTCCGCGCCGCTGCAGACGCTGCCGGGCGCGACCCGGCTACGGTGTCAGTCACGGTCTTCGGTGCCGAGCCGGAAGAAGGCTATCTCGATGCTTGCCGGAAGGCCGGGATGGATCGTGCGCTGCTGATCCTGCCGCCGGAGGGGCGCGACGGGGTGATGCCGGTCGTCGACCGCTACGCGGCGCTTATCGGCTGAGCTGACGCCGGTTGAGGTGCGCCGGAGTCAACGAGCGGATCGCCTCTCTCGCGGCCTCGGCGCCGAGCGCTCCCCAGAGCGCGCCGCCGAGAACAGCCCCGAGTGCTCCCCAGGGCTTCGGTTCCGCCAGCGGCTGCGGGGCGCTGCGCCGGCCCCTGACGCGGACCTTGAAGGATTCGTCCGGCGAGGGAAGGGGTATCTGGGTGGTCTTGAGGCTGTAGCCGGCCCGGTCGGGGTCGAGGTCGACCTCGTGCAGGACGGTCGCCATGGTGGCCGCGATCTGCACCTCGGCGAAGCCGTTGCCGAGGCAGCGGTGGGGGCCTAGGCCGAAGGGCGCGTAGACGTAGGGCTGCTTGTGCTCCGCCCGCTCCGGTGTGTAGCGGTCGATGTCGAAGCGCTCGGGCTCGGGGAAGAATTCGGGCAGGTAGTGGGGCACCGCGGTCGCGATCATCACCCGCTCGCCGGCCGGGATGCGATGGCCCGCGAACTCGAAGGAATTCGCGGCGGTGCGCACCAGCAGCGGTGTGACCGGATACATCCGCATGGTTTCCATCGCTGCGCGGTGCATCGCGTCCATCTCGCGTAGCGCCTGCTCCGCCGGCACGTCGCCGGTGAGGAGGGCGTCGGCCTCGTCGCGCACCTTCGCCAGCACGTCCGGGTTCCTGAGCAGGGCGTAGAGCATGAAGGCGCAGGTGCCCGCCACCGTGTCGAGCGCTGCAACGAACGGGCCCATGGCCGCGATCTTCAAGTCCGCCTCGGGGAAGAAGCGGGGGTCCTCTTGGTGCAGGTCCAGGAGGTCGTCGATCAGGTCCGGGGCGGCGCCGTGGCGCTCACGCATCGTGCCGGAGTGGCACTCGATCACCTCGTGATAGAGCTTGTCCACCCGCGCGGATGCGCGGCGGAAGCGTGGCGACCAGCGCAGGTAGGGCCGCGGCACGATGGTGGCGGACAGCAGGCCGTGGACGTAGCAGACCAGGTCGTCGTTGTAGGGGCGGGGTGAGACGCCAGCCACCAGCGTGCCCACCTGGTCCGTGACGATCCGCTGCAAAGCCGGCACCGCAGCCATCGGCCGGTCGTGCGGCCACGCCGCGATCTCCCGCCGCGCGATGTCGATCATGCCGGCCATGTGCTCCACGGCGTACTCGCGCGAATAGCCGCGCTTCAGCGTGCGCCGGAAGGTCGCGTGCTCCGCTCCGTCGGCGCTGAGCGTCGAGCGCGCTGCGCCAAACCAGGCGTTGAAGCCGCTCCAGAACTCGAAGGAACGGAAGTGCCTCGTGCCGTGGCGCGCGAGGAAACGGTTGGCCTCCACGCCTGCCAGTACGGTGAAGCGCCGGTTGAGCAGACGCATGCCGTAAACCGGCCCGAGCTCGTGGTAGCTGCCGGTGAGGAAGGCGCGCATATCCCGCGCCATGTCGAAGACGCTGCCGACGACCGGAAGGCCGCGCGCGAGCGGTATCGTCGAGGTGGCCATCTCCCAGCCCTCTGCGGTCGTGCCCCTGCCTCTCATCCCGCGGGTTGAGCGGGCCACAGAGTGCCGCCGCCTGTTCCTAATGATGGGGTGGGTCGCGGTAGAATGCCAGCCATTCCGTCATGCCGGCCGGGCAGGTCCCTGTGTCGGACTGCGCAATCCGTGAGATTTTGCCGCAGTCTCATGCCTGCTCTGGCTAACGTACGCTCGCTCATGGTATAGGCGCGCCGCCTTCGGGGAGAGGAACACGATGGATGTAACGACCGAGCGGCACGACGGTGTGTTGTGCGCCCGCGTGAGCGGGCGGGTCGAGCCGCGCAACGCGGGCGAGTTCCAGACTGCGATCACGGGAGCGGTCCACAATGGCGACCGTGCCGTGGTCCTGGATTTCGAGGAGCTCGCCTATATCGGCAACGTCGGCGTTCGCGCGTTGCACATCACCGCCAGGGTCCTGCGCGACCGCAACACGCGCGTTGCCGTCTGCGCGCCGCAGGGTGTCGTCGCCGCCGTCTTCGCGGGGAGCGGCTCGGACAAGCTCATCACGGTCTACCCGACCAGGGCCGCCGCCCTCGCGGCCCTGAGGGGGTGACACGGCGCCCGGCGCGGCAAAAGGGTCGGGGGCGACCGAACCTCAGCATGTCCGCTATGCCGGTCGCGCATAATTGATCGTCAGTTGATCCGTTGCGGGGTTGGCACCGATCTTGATCGTTCGTATCGTTCGACCGCGCCGAGGACGCTGGCCCGAGGAGGAGACGCAGTCTCAGACTGGGGCCATGGGCGGCGCCGCTCTTCAGGGGGTTGGAGCGTGGACGCGGCACGAATCGTCATCGAAGTCCTTCAGTACTACGGCTACGTCGGTCTTGCCGTCGCGGCCGCGTTCCTGCTCTACGGCATCGAGCGCGTGGATGAGGGCGCGCGGCGCTCTTACGCCTTCCGCCCGCTGCTGATTCCCGGCTGCATCGTGCTCTGGCCGCTGGTGATCGTCCGCTGGGTCGCGGCGGAACGGCAGCGCGGCTGAGCGGCTCGTCGTCATGCAGCGCCGCCACCGCAAGACCCACGCCTACATGTGGAAGGTGCTCGCGATTTTCCTGCCCGCAATGCTGATCGCGGCGCTTGCCATTCGCCAGCACGGGCCGACGGAGAAATCCGCCGTCCAGCTCGAAAAGCCGGCGGCGCAAGCCGAGGCGCCCGCCGCCACGGCGGAAGAGTAAGGGGGGCGGCTGAGCGATGAGCGTGCGTTATGCGCCGGTCGGCTGGAACCGCAACAAGATCATCTACGACGTCGTGGTGCTCGCCGCCGCCGTCGCCTACATCCTGCTCTTCATCAAGATCGCGCCGAGCTTCCAGGACGTCACCAAGCCGACCAGCGGGGCCATCCTGCGTGCCCAGGCCTTCGGCACCTGCGCCTTCCTGATGCTCACCTTCATCCTCTGCATCGGGCCGCTGGCGCGCCTCGACCCGCGCTTCCTGCCGCTGCTATACAACCGGCGCCACTTCGGCGTGATCACGTGTGCCATCGCCTTCACGCACGCGACCCATGTGGTCAGTATCTATTACTCCTTCAGCCCGCTGAACAAGTACGTCGCGGTGCTGGCGAGCAACACGAGCTACGACCGCTTTCTCGGATTCCCATTCGAGACCTTCGGCATCTTCGCGCTCTTTTTGCTGCTGGTGCTCGCGGCCACGAGCCACGACTTCTGGCTCAAGTTCCTGACGCCGCCGATCTGGAAGGCGATCCACATCTCGGTCTACGTCGCCTATGCGGCGATCGTCTGCCACGTGGTTCTCGGCTCCCTGCAATCGAAGCAGAGCCCGCTGCTCGCCGTCATCGTGGGGCTGAGCGTGGTGACGGTCACCGGCCTGCACCTGGTCGCCGGGCGCATCGAGCGGCAGAAGGATCGCAACGCGGCGGAGAGCGCCGAGGAGGCGCCTTGGGTTGTCGCCGGCAGCGTGGACGCCGTCGAGGACGGGCGCGGCATCGTGGTGCCGCTGGAAGACGGCGAGCGTGTCGCGATCTTCCGCTACGGCGACAAGCTGTCCGCGCTCGCCAACGTCTGCGCCCATCAGAACGGGCCGCTCGGCGAGGGACGCATCATGGACGGCTGCGTGACCTGCCCGTGGCACGGCTTCCAGTACCGGCCCGAGGACGGCTGCGCGCCGGCGCCCTTCACCGAGAAGGTCGCGACCTATCGGCTCAAGCTCGACGGCAGGCGGATCCTGCTCGATCCCAGAGCGAACGAGCCCGGTACCTATGTCGAGCCCTTGCGGGTGACGGAGGCGTAACATGGCAGGCCGCTTGCCCGACCCCGGCTTCTTCGTCGGCTACCTGAACAGCGTACCGCGCCCGCTTGCGATCTTCCTTGTGGTGGTTGCCGCTGCGCTCGTGGGCGGCATGGCCGGACTGGCCTTCGCCCTCGGCACCAACGTGAACGACCCGGGCGACGGCACCTTCGCCCGCAAGCTCGGCAAGCAGGAGATGTCGGGGATTCTGGTGGAGAACCCCTATCCGATCCTCCGCGTGCGCCCGGACGCGAACAATCCCGAGGCGCGCACGGTCATGCTCACGGTGCCCGGCAAGCGCAGCGTCAAGCGCC